>JAFUMF010000069.1 GCA_017482945.1 Lachnospiraceae bacterium | reverse complement strand
TTTTCTTATGTGAAAAAAGCACAAGATTACAAATGAAAAAATATGCAAATATAACAAAAAACAATTCAAATAAGTATAAAAAAGAAAATTGGCACAGAGATTGCTCAAATAAAGGATGAATACAAAAAAAGAGTATGTCCAATCAAAATATCAGGCAGATGATTGGAAATACCGGGGAAAAAAGGAGGTACATATTTATGTATGCAATTCTAGGTTACACAATGATAGCACTCATTGTAGTTCTGTTACTTACCAACAAGGCAAACCCAATTATGGCGTTTATCATCGTTCCGCCAGTCATTGCGCTGATTGCCGGCTATACAATTGCCGACATCAACAACTTCATCAAAGCAGGTGTTTCTGGTTCTACAGGAACGGCGTTGTTGGCTCTGTTATCCATCATTTTCTTTAGTATCATGACTGAGCAGGGTTTATTTGACCCGATCGTTAATTTCCTGGTTTCAAAGGCAGGAAATAATGTTGCGGTTATCACCGTAATTTCCGCACTGGTTGCTCATTTTGCACACCTTGACACAGGTACAACCAGTACTCTTTTAGTAACAGTCCCGGCTATGCTTCCGATCTACAGACGTTTAGGAATCGATCGTAAATATCTGTATCTGGAAATCGTTCAGGCAATCGGTGTTATGAACCTTCTTCCGTGGGGCGGCGCGATCACTCGTTCCAGCGCAGTTACCGGTATGGATCCGGCAACCATTACAACAGCGTTAATTCCGTGCGTGATCGCAGGTTTCATCTACAACATGGTAACAGCTTATCTTTATGGTAAACGCGCTCAGGCGAAGATCAATGCAGGAATCCTCGACAAGGGTGAAGGTGCAGACAGCGGTGACGTTGGCCTGACAGTAGAAGAGAACCGTGACACAAAGCTGAACCTGAAATACTGGATCAATCTGGTATGGACATTATTCATTATCGTACTGTTATTTAAAGGAACTTTCGCAGGATATATCACATTCATGTTCGCGGTTACAGGTGCTCTGTTAATTAACTACCGCACTGTAAAAGAGTGGAATGGCGTGATTGATAAATATGCGAAGAACGCGCTCAGAACAACACTCGTTATGTTCTCAGCCGGCGTATTCTCCGGTATTCTGAACAATAGTGAAATGCTTACCGAGATGGCAAATGTGGTAACAAGCCTGATCCCGTCTTCCATGGCTCCGTTATTTGCAATTATCTGTGGTGTGATTGCATTTGTTTTCTCCATTTTACTTGGCGCAGATGGATTCCATTATGGTATGATGCCGCTGCTTATTAAAGCTGGTGAGGCGTTTGGATTTGCAGCACCGGGTCTTGTATACGTGATGTGTATGGGTGCTGACGTTGTATCCCAGCTTCGTCCGGTACAGGCAACTTCCTGGATGACAGCAGGTATGGTTGGAATTGAATTTAAAGATGGCGTGATTAAAGCGTTCCCAATTATTTTAGGGTTATTTGTAGTTGAAGTAGTAGTCGGAATCGTATTTGGAGTTGTTCCGATGCTGTAGTTTTATTCCGGATATAAAAATGCAGTCAGTCCGCTATAAATGTCTGCCTAACATGGCGGATTGACTGTGGCCGGGTTAAGAAAAGGAGATTCATTCAAATATGATTATTGATAAATTAGAGAATGCTTCCTTATATGAAGCAATCAGCCCGAATCTTGCATACGCACTGAAGTATCTGCAGGAGCATAAGGAAAAGCATGGAGAGCATCCGCTTGGCCCTGTGAAACTTACAGATGACGTACAGATTAAATATTTATCCTACAATACAGTTGTAGGGACGAGAAAGTGGGAATCGCATCTGGAATTTACAGATGTTCAGTATATGATTTCCGGATCTGAGAGAATTGGATTTAATAATGAAGAGTTTATGGTCAACCCATCAAAACAGGCGGGAAAGGACCAGATTTACCATGATGGTACGGGAGATTATATCCTGGTTCCGGAAGGATATTTTATCGTACTATTTCCAGGAGAAGCTCATATGTCAAAAATCGCGGATGGCGCGTCTGCCCAGGTAAAGAAAGCTGCATTTAAGGTCAGATTGTAGGAGCAGTAGAGAGGAGCAGAATTATGAATCAGAAGCCTTTATATGTTTATATTGGAACTTATACTACCGAGAATTCGAAAGGAAATCGAAATGCACATGGAGTCGGTATTTATGTATACAAGATCGACCGTGAATCAGGCAATTGGGAACTGATCCAGGAAGTACCGACATTAAATCCTGCAGTATTACAGTATGGAAAGAATCAGAAATATATTTATTGTGTAAACAGCAACAGCGGGGGCGTGACTGCTTATGTACGTAACGAGGAAACTGGAATGCTGACGGAACTGAATACCGCGATGACGGATGGAAAGAATATCATGATCATGTCAGTAGATGAAGCCGGAGAATTTATGGTGACCGGTGATCATAAAGGAATTGTGAACGTGTTCCGGATCAATGAAGATGGTTCTGTCGGTGAAAAGACAGACAGCCTTATTCTTCCAGGAGAGAAGGGACCGTTAAATGAAAAGATCCAGCCATGGTCCCGTCCGCATCATCTTCCATTCTCCCCGGACGGAAGACATGTTTTGATCGCTGATAAGGGTCTTGATATTGTTCACAGCTATAGAATCGACAGAGAGGAAGGAAAACTTTCTTTGATTCAGCAGTTGAAGTGTCATGGTGCTTCCTGCCCAAGACACCTTTGGTTCCATCCGAACCGTAAATGGGCGTACGTGAATACAGAATACACATCAACCATTATTGCATGCCGCTATGATGAAGAAAATGGAACGCTGGACCCATTCCAGGTCGTATCCGCTCTTCCGGATGACTACTTTGATGTAAACACGATGACTTCCGAACTCGTGGTCCATCCGAATGGAAAGTCCCTGTATATTTCCAATCGTCGTATCAATAACATTGGAGCATTCTCCATTGATCAGGAAACAGGGCGACTTACACCGATCGGCTGGGTTCCGTGTGGCGGTAAAAAGCCGCGCTTCTTTGCAATCGAGCCGGGCGGAAAATATCTGTTTAATGGCAATCAGTCCAGTGATACGATTACATTATTCGAGATCGACAGTGAGTCAGGTGCGTTGATTGATACAGGAAAGGTGCTTGACACTCCAACACCGGTATGGATGTTGTTTACGGATGCGGTTCCGTGTGTTGACGCGTTTGGAACCGAGAACTAGAGGAGGCCAGACAGAATGAAAACAATAATTTGTGATAGAGAGCGGCCAACGACCATCGGTGATGTGATTTGTGATGGCGGATTTCAGTATCGGCTGGATTTCTCCTGGGCAAAGTGGCCGGAAGAATTGAAGGGTGTACATGTGCTGAACGGTTGTTTTGATGAGGATGGCAATTTGTATGTGGCAACGGAAGATAAAAAGCATCCAGTGGTGGTTTTCTCCTCAGAAGGAGAATATTTAAAGAGCATCGGAGAAGGTTTGTTTGCAAAAGCGCACAGCGTTTTTCTGACACCGGCTGAAACGATTCTTGTGGCAGATACCAGTGTGAATTATCATGTGATTCGTGAAATCACGTTCGATGGTAAGCTGGTCCGCGACTTCGGAACATTGGGTCAGCCGGGAGACTCTGGATATGATTTTAACTATCTTGAAGTTCTGAAAAAAGAGGGACGAGTGCCAGAGGATCCGGTATGGAATAAGAGCGCAGAAAAAAATGCCAGACTGGACAGTGTGAAAAAATTAGGTACACCGTTCTGCCGTCCATGCAGCATGGTCATGAACGAAGCGGGGGAGTACTTTGCTGCCGATGGCTACGGAAATGCTGCGGTACATATGTTCCATCCGGATGGAACATATGATTGTTCCTGGGGAGGACCGGGAAGTGAGCCGGGCAAGTTCCGGCTGGTACATGATGTAAGACTGGATGAAAAAGGACGTGTGTGGGTCTCTGACCGTGAAAATAAACGCGTTCAGGTATTTACACAGGAAGGCGAATTGATTGCAGTCATTGCCGGAAATCTGATGCGGATCGGTGCTGTCTGGATTGAAGGCGAGTATGCATATATCGGAGAATTGGATGGCGGAGTTACAATTGTAGACATGGATTTCAATATGAAAGCTCAGTTGGGATGCAAGGGCTCTGTGATCCATGCACATGGTATAACCGCAGATAAGAATGGAAATATCTATGTATTTACAAATAAGAAAAATGAGAATAATATCCTGCGTCTTGTACGCGAATAAGGAGTAAAAAAATGATCATTGACCGAATTGATAACGCGTCTTGTTATTACGGATGTCACCCGAAGATCAAGGCAGTTTTGGAATACATCGCTTCCCACAAAGAGGAATTGAAGGCAGCGCCTGTTGGACCTCAGGCACTGTCGGAATCCTTGGAGGGTGTGAAAATGAAGATTGTGGAATTTCAGACCGTGGAAGGAACCCGCAAATGGGAATCTCATATCGAGCATGCATTTATTTATTACATGCTGGAGGGAAAAGAGCGTATGGGATATTCTGATATCAGCAGGATGGGCGGCGCAGTGAAGACGGAAGGAAAAGATCAGATTGTCTATCATGAGGGAAACGGTGACCGGATTCTCGTACCGGAAGACCATTTTATTGTGATATACCCACAAGACGCCCACATGTCGAAGCTTGCGGATGGTGTGTCTGAATATGCAAGAAAGTGTTCCTTTAAATTGAGCGAATGGTAAAAGAAAGGCTGGAGAAAATTATGGCAGTTAAATTTACATTTTATGGTGCAATGTGTGTTCTTGTAGAACGTAGCGATGGTAAGAAATTACTGTTTGACCCATATATTACTGAAAACCCTCAGACAGATGTTTCTCTGGATATCTTCAATGATATCGATTATCTGTTTGTCACTCATAATGCAGGAGACCATTTCGGTGATTCTGACGTGATCATGCAGAATGCTTCCAAGGCAATCTTGATCAGCGGAAAAGACGTGAACCGTCATGTTCAGAAATTAGTAAAACTTCCAAGAGACCGTTGGTTTGGAACTATTTATGGAGATACAAGAGCGCTGGATGATGTGACCACGTACCATACTGTGAATGCGATCCACCGTTCCAAAGAAACAACAAATGGGGCCGAGGCATCTCATCCGGCTTTTGGATTTATCGTGGAAGTGGAACCGGGAGTAACGTATTATCATGTTGGTGACACCTGTCTTTTCAGTGACATGAAAATGTACCGTGAATTGTATCATCCGAATGTTATGACCGTCGGTATTTCCAGTTTCAAAGCACCGTATCCGCCGTGTGAGATGCCGCCGAGGGAAGCAGCTTACGCAGTGTCCTATGTGGGACCGGATGTGGTAATTCCAACCCACTATCCGGTAGGAAGCAAGGCACCGGAAGAGTTTAAGAAACATATGGAAACGCTGGCACCGCAAGTCACGATCAAAGGAGATATTGAAAAGCCGTTCCTCTATATTCCGTCAAGAGTAGAGGATGTAATATAATGAGGGGCAGATCCATCCGATCCAGAGCAAAAGAAGGACTTCCCAGTTTTGGACTTTCGGTGGTACTCCCGTGCTCATCTGTGATTGAACTGGCGGCTCAGGCGGGATATGATTTTGTACGTATTGACTGTGAACATGCATTGTTCGGCGCAGAGGAATTACGAGCACTTCTTACGACAGCAAGACTGGTTGGAATGCCATGCCAGCTTCGGATTCCGGATTTAAGTATGGTGACACCGCTGCTTGGTCAAGAGGCAGGCGGAATTATGCTTCCGCATATAGAAAGTGTAGAAGAGGCCAGACGTGCCATCGATGCCTGCAAATTTGCACCGGTCGGAAATCGTGGTATGGATGGAAATACCAGGTGGATGCGATGTGGAGGAATGTCCAGAAGTGAATACATGGAGTACTCCACGGAGACCATGGACTTAATTGTTCAGATTGAAAGTGAGACGGGAATAGAGCATATTGATGAAATTCTCTCCCTGGAGGGAATTGATATGGTGGCCACAGGCCGTGCCGACCTTTCCCAATCACTTGGTGTTGCAGGACAAAAAAATCATCCACGGGTCATTGAGGCAGAAAACTATATTATCAAAAAGGCTTTGGAGCATCACAAAATTCCGACTATTGCTGCCGATTCCGCCAAACGGGTACAGGAGCTTTATGAAATGGGAGTCAGATGTTTTGTGGTTGGCAAGGATGAAGGTTTGTTGAGCAAAGCGATAAAAAAGAATTTGTCTGAGATAAAGAGAGAAGGAAACTGAAATGGTAGGAAACAGAATTTTTACAGAAATAAATCGTCCGGAAAAGCGTTTGGTAGAGTTGTTCAGAGGATTGCCGTCAAGCAATATCA
>JAFUMF010000068.1 GCA_017482945.1 Lachnospiraceae bacterium | reverse complement strand
TGAAAAACAGAACTTTTTATAAATTTTTCAAATCGAATGATTGCATTTTGAAAAAAGTTGTGTTACTATGACGTTGATTACGCGACTGACGGAAGTGGAATTAACCACAGGGAACGTAATTGTTGAGAGCCGACCGTCTGGGCAAGAGAATGCCCGGAGTGTCGGTTTTTTTTGTATTTCATCTATTTTTTAGATCATATAAATCGAAAGACAGGCAGTGCAAGTGATTATAATATAAAAGGAGAAATGAAAATGGAAATGATCGCAATTGACAAAGAACTGCAGAGCAAGACTTACCCGGGAAGAGGAATTGTCCTTGGTAAATCCAAAGATGGTAAAAGAGCAGTGTGTGCTTATTTTATCATGGGCAGAAGTGAGAACAGCCGCAACCGCATCTTCGTGGAGGACGGCGAAGGAATCCGCACACAGGCGTATGATCCGGCGAAGCTGGTAGATCCGAGCCTGATCATTTATGCGCCGGTTCGTGTTCTTGGCAACAAAACAATCGTGACCAACGGCGATCAGACAGATACGATCTACGAGAACATGGACAAGCAGATGACATTTGAGCAGTCCCTTCGCGGAAGAGAGTTTGAGCCGGATGCACCGAACTACACACCACGTATTTCCGGTGTTATGAAAATCTCCGGCGGCAATTACAACTATGCCATGTCCATTTTAAAGAGCAGCAACGGAAACCCGGCGGCATGCAACCGTTATACATTTGCTTATGAGAATCCGCAGGCTGGCGAGGGTCGTTTCATCCATACATATGCGAAAGACGTGAATCCGCTTCCGAGTTTCGAGGGCGAGCCGATTTGGATTTCCATTGAAGATGATGATATCGATGTATTCACAGATAAAATCTGGAACAGCTTAAATGAGGACAATAAAGTTTCCCTGTTTGTTCGTTTTATTGATATCGAAACAGGAACGTACGAGAGCAGAATTGTAAATAAGAATAAATAGGAGAGAAGATCATGAAAGAATTACCGTTAAAGTATGGATGCAACCCAAATCAGAAACCTTCCAGAATTTATCTGGCAAATGAAGGGGATCTTCCGATCGAAGTTTTGAGTGGTCGTCCTGGATATATCAATTTTCTTGACGCATTGAACGGATGGCAGTTGGTGAGAGAACTGAAGAAAGCGACCGGCTTACCGGCGGCAACTTCATTCAAACATGTCTCCCCGGCAGGCGCTGCCATCGGTCTTCCGTTAACGGACACCTTAAGAAAAATCTACTGGATCCCGGAAGAAATGGAGCTTTCTCCGCTGGCATGTGCTTATGCAAGAGCGCGCGGTGCAGACAGAATGTCCTCCTTCGGCGATTTCATTGCCTTATCTGATGTGTGTGACGAGTCCACCGCATTGCTCATTAAACCGGAAGTTTCCGATGGTGTTATTGCTCCGGGATTTACAGAAGAGGCATTGGAAATCTTAAAGCAGAAAAAGAAAGGCAATTACTGTGTGATCCAGATTGATGAAACTTACGTTCCGGCTCCGATGGAGCATAAGGAAGTGTTTGGCATCACATTTGAGCAGGGCCGCCAGGAGCTTGCCATCAACGATGAGCTTCTTTCCAACATCGTGACAGAAAACAAAGAATTAAGTGAAGACGCAAAACGTGATATGAAGATCGCGTTGATCACATTAAAATATACCCAGTCCAATTCCGTATGCTATGTAAAAGACGGTCAGGCAATCGGTATCGGCGCAGGCCAGCAGTCACGTATCCACTGTACAAGACTTGCAGGCCAGAAGGCTGACAACTGGTTCCTCCGCCAGAATCCGAAGGTCCTGAATCTCCCGTTCGTTGAGAAAATCGGCCGCGCAGACCGTGACAATGCCATTGACCTTTATATCGGCGACGAGTGCATGGATCTTCTGGCTGACGGTGCGTGGGAGAGAGTGTTCACAGAGAAACCGGAAGTATTGACTGCAGAGGAGAAGCGTGAGTGGTTAAATGAACTGACAGGGGTGACTTGCGGTTCTGACGCGTTCTTCCCATTCTCTGACAACATCGAGCGTGCGAAGAAATCCGGTGTTTGCTATATCGCTCAGCCGGGCGGTTCTGTGAGAGATGATCTTGTCATTGAGTGCTGCGATAAGTACGGCATGGTCATGAGCTTCACAGGAATCCGTTTGTTCCATCATTAATTGCAAGGTTGATGGAAAATAAATGAAGGAAATGTTGAAAAAAATGTCTATATCCGTTATATTTAAATATAGATAATCTTTTTTCAACAAGTGTATCGAAATATTGTAACATTTTGATTCAGATTATATTGTTTTAAGGAGAATTCACAATGGAGAAGAAACTTGTTTACACAGGAAAAACAAAAAACGTATATGCACTTGAGAATGGAAATTATCTTTTAAAATTCAAAGATGACTGCACAGGAAAAGATGGCGTATTTGATCCGGGCGAGAACTCTGTAGGACTGACCATTGATGGCGTGGGTGATGTGAACCTTCGTATGTCCATTTACTTCTTTGAGAAGATTAACGCAGCCGGAATCAGAACACACTATGTAAGTGCAAATCTGGAAGACACAACAATGGAAGTTCTTCCGGCAAAAGTATTCGGCCAGGGCCTTGAAGTGATCTGCCGCCACAAAGCAGTGGGAAGCTTTATCCGCCGTTATGGTCAGTACATCGAGGCCGGCGCAGACCTTCCGGCTTATGTTGAGACAACATTTAAGAACGATGAGTTAGGCGATCCGCTCGTAACAAAGGATGCGCTTGCTGCGTTAGGCGTTATGACAGAGGAGCAGTACGACTCCATGAAGGATATGACACAGAAGATCACACAGATCGTTGCCGATGACCTGAAAGAAAAGGGTATGGTTCTGTATGATATCAAATTCGAATATGGTTATGACGCTGACGGAAACGTAATGCTGATCGATGAAATCGCATCTGGTAATATGCGTGTTTATAAAGACGGTCAGTATATCGATCCGATGACGCTCTCCGAGCTGTTCTTTGCCTAAATGATTTTCAAATGATATCCTCAGGAGAGGAATCTTTCTGAGGTGAAATGCTTACAAAAATAAAAAAGTGAGGTAATTCATATGGCATTTTATTACACAGAACCGTCCCATACTTTTAGTGAATATCTGTTAGTACCAGGATACTCTTCAAAAGAATGTACGCCTGCGAATGTATCACTGAAAACACCGGTCGTGAAATACAAAAAGGGCGAAGAGTGCCCGCTGACCATGAACATCCCGATGGTTTCTGCAGTTATGCAGTCTGTTTCCGGTGAAAAAATGGGAATCGCGCTTGCAAAAGAAGGCGGTATCGCGTTCATTTATGTATCCCAGCCGATCGAACAGCAGGCTGAAATGGTACGTAAGGTAAAGAATAACAAAGCTGGCTTTGTAATCAGTGATTCCAACTTACGTCTTGAAAATACAATGGCTGATGTTATCGCTCTGAAAGAGCAGACAGGTCATTCCACTATGGCTGTTACAGCTGATGGTACAGGTACAGGAAAGCTTCTCGGCATCGTTACCAGCCGTGACTATCGTGTAAGCCGTATGGATCCGAACACTCCTGTTTCTGAGTTCATGACTCCGTTAGAGCGTCTTGTGACTGCTCCGGAAGGCACAACTCTTAAAGAAGCCAACGATATTATCTGGGATCACAAGCTGAATGCTCTCCCGATCGTAAGTGCTGAGGGCAATCTTGTTTCCTTCGTATTCCGTAAAGACTATGATTTCCATAAGAGCAATCCGCTTGAACTTCTGGATCCGCATAAGCGTTACATCGTAGGCGCAGGTATCAATACACGCGACTATGCAGAGCGTGTTCCGGCTCTTGTTGAGGCTGGTGTTGACGTACTCGTAATTGACTCTTCCGAGGGATATTCCGAGTGGCAGGCAATCACACTGAAATGGATCCGTGACCATTATGGTGATTCTGTAAAAGTTGGTGCAGGAAACGTTGTAGATGGCGAAGGTTTCCGTTATCTGGCTGACGCAGGTGCTGACTTTGTTAAAATTGGTATCGGCGGCGGTTCCATCTGTATCACACGTGAGACAAAGGGAATTGGTCGCGGACAGGCGACTGCAGTCATCGATGTTGCTGCAGAGCGTGATAAATATTTTGAAGAAACTGGTGTATACGTGCCGATCTGTGCAGACGGCGGTATCGTCCATGATTATCATATGACACTTGCGCTTGCAATGGGTGCTGATTTCTGTATGCTGGGCCGCTATTTCTCAAGATTTGACGAGTCTCCGACAAGCAAAGTACTTGTGAACGGCAATTACATGAAAGAATATTGGGGTGAGGGAAGCTCCCGTGCGCGTAACTGGCAGCGTTATGATATGGGCGGTGCAGCGAAGTTAAGCTTCGAAGAAGGTGTAGATTCCTACGTTCCATACGCAGGAGCTCTTTCTGACGGCGTTGCTGTTACTCTGGCAAAGATTCGTTCTACCATGTGTAACTGTGGTGCACTGACTCTTCCGGAGCTGCGCGATAAGGCAAAACTTACACTTGTTTCTGCTGTATCTATCGTTGAGGGTGGTGCTCATGATGTACAGCTGAAAGATTCTTCTAACCCGAAGTAAGCTTGTGAGTGAAAGAGGAGAGGTATGTATGGGATATAAGTCTGATATTGAAATTGCACAGGCGTGCGAGAAAAAGAAAATTACTGAGATTGCAGTTGTTGCAGGTGTAGAGGAGAAGTATCTGGAGCAGTATGGAAACTATAAGGCAAAAGTGGACTATGCACTGCTGAAGGATAAAGCAAATGATCCGGATGGCAAACTGATTCTTGTAACAGCGATCAACCCGACTCCGGCCGGTGAAGGTAAGACAACAACTACAGTTGGACTTGCAGATGGTCTGCGCAAGATCGGTAAGAAATCTGTTGTTGCACTTCGTGAGCCGTCTCTTGGCCCGGTATTCGGTGTTAAGGGTGGTGCTGCAGGTGGCGGATATGCTCAGGTCGTTCCGATGGAAGACATTAACCTGCACTTTACCGGTGACTTCCATGCAATCGGTGCTGCAAATAACCTGCTCGCTGCGCTGCTTGATAACCATATCCAGCAGGGCAACAGCTTAAATATCGACCCAAGAAAGATCACATGGAGAAGAGCTGTTGACATGAATGACAGACAGCTCAGAAACATCGTGGATGGTCTTGGCGGTAAGCCAAACGGAACTCCGAGAGAAGACGGTTTTGATATTACTGTTGCTTCTGAGGTCATGGCAGTTCTCTGCCTTGCAAGCGATATCATTGACTTAAAAGAAAGACTTGCAAGAATTATCGTAGCGTACACATATGATGATAAGCCGGTAACAGCAGGACAGTTAAAGGCGCAGGGTGCTATGGCTGCACTGTTAAAAGACGCGTTAAAACCGAACCTGGTACAGACTCTGGAGGGAACTCCGGCGTTTATCCACGGTGGTCCGTTCGCGAACATTGCTCATGGATGTAACTCTGTAACAGCTACCAAGATGGCTATGAAGCTCGGCGAATACGCCGTAACAGAGGCTGGTTTTGGTGCAGATCTCGGTGCAGAGAAGTTCCTTGATATCAAGTGCCGTATGGCAGGCATTCAGCCGTCAGTTGTAGTAATCGTTGCGACCGTGCGTGCACTCAAACACCACGGCGGCGTTGCAAAGGCAGATCTGAACAATGAGAACTTAGAGGCATTAAAGGCTGGTCTTCCGAACCTTCTGCAGCATGTGGAGAATGTCACTCAGGTATTCAAATTACCGTGTGTGGTTGCGATCAATGCATTCCCGACAGACACAGAAGCAGAGTTAAAGATGGTAGAGGATGAGTGCCGTAAGCTTGGTGTAAACGTGGCTCTGTCCGAAGTTTGGGCAAAGGGCGGCGAAGGCGGAGTTGCTCTCGCGAAGGAAGTTGTAAGACTTTGTGAAGAGCCGAATAACTTCACATTCAGCTATGACGCTGAGATGTCCATTATGGAAAAACTGAACACGATCGCAACTAAGATTTATAGAGCAGATGGCGTTCAGCTGGTAGGAAATGCTGTGAAGCAGATCAAACAGCTGGAAGCACTTGGCTTTGGCAATATGCCGATTTGTATGGCGAAAACTCAGTACAGTTTCTCTGATGACCAGAAGAAGCTGGGCGCTCCGAGAAACTTTACGATCCAGGTAAGAAACCTGAAAGTATCCGCAGGTGCAGGATTTATCGTGGCTCTGACCGGTGACATTATGACAATGCCTGGTCTTCCGAAGGTGCCGGCAGCTGAGAAGATTGATGTGGATGAGAATGGCGTAATCAGCGGTCTGTTCTAATATTCATAGACAAATAAAAAATGAGTTCGTGCATCATCGATGTACGAACTCATTTTTATTGAGAAAATAGCTATGATAATTCACTTAGCTGCTGATCAAGAGACTCCCATTCTTCCATCACTTCAAGAAGCTTCATCTCCAGTTCTTCTACTTCCGCTGAAATTTCACTGAGTTTGGAATAACTGCTGGCGTATTCTGGGAGCAGAAGCTCGGCTTTTTTCGCTTCGATGGCCTCTTCCAGTTCGGAAATCTGTTCTTCTGTCTTTTTCAATTTCTTTTCCAGTCTGGAAATTTCCTTTCCGAGAGCATAGGACTCTTTTCCTTTCTGTGGCTGGGCCGGAGCTGCTTCCTTCGCAGCTTCCCTTGCAGCCTTGGCAGCTTTTGCCTGGGCGTCCTTGGCGGCGAAAATATCACGGTCTACGGCTGCGGCGTAGGTGCCGTTCTTTCGCTCCATATATTCCTCATAACCGTACGGCAGGAAGGAAACCTCACCATCCTCGAATACCAGGAGGGAATCTGCGATCTGCTTGATAAAATATCGGTCATGGGAAACGAAAAGTACACTTCCAGGGAAGTCGCGGAGCATGGCCTCCAGAGATTCTTTTCCGACGATGTCCATATGGTTGGTCGGCTCGTCGAGGATCAGGAAATTCGGCTTTGTCTTAAAAATCTTACAAAGAGCCAGACGGACTTTCTCACCACCGGAGAGCATATTGACGTTTTTAAACACTTCGTCCTGGCTGAACATGAACGCGCCGAGAGAGGAGCGTACTTCCGTGCGGTCCAGGGTCGGATATTCATCCCAGAAATCATCCAAAACCGTTTTATTACTGTTGTATTGCGACATCTTCTGGTCGAAATAACCGATATCCACCTGATAACCGAAGGCAGCTTCACCACCTAGCGGCGGGATCTGACCCACCAGAGTCTTTAAAAACGTGGATTTTCCAAGACCATTTCCACCGATGATACCGATGCGCTGTTTTCTAAACTGCTCCATATTGACG
Organism: Lachnospiraceae bacterium; assembly: GCA_017482945.1. Classification (GTDB taxonomy): domain Bacteria; phylum Bacillota; class Clostridia; order Lachnospirales; family Lachnospiraceae; genus Pilosibacter. The sequence goes on along the minus strand of JAFUMF010000068.1, from coordinate 7,722 downwards.
GTAGAGAGGACTTTATCATATCCAATCTGAAGATTCTGGACACGAAGGACTTCTTTTCCGGTCTCACGGTTCGGTTTGAAGTTTGCATGGAAAGTGGCAGTATCGAAACGGTCCGGAGACTCGATTTTTTCCATGTGCTCGATCTGTTTTAATTTGGATCTTGTCATGGCCACTTTGGTCGGTGTGTTTTTATATTTTTCTACGATCATCTCCAGACGGGCGATTTCTTTTTGCTGGAGCTCGTAATCCTTCTTCTGCTTTTCGTAGTTGGCGCGCTTGGTTTCCATGAATTTGGTGTAGTTGCCAGGATAGCGTTTCAGCACACCATATTCGATCTCATACACGACATCAACGATTTTGTCCAGGAACATACGGTCATGGGACACGATGACAACGGCTTTTTTGTAATTCTTTAAATAACCCTCCAGCCATTCAATGGTGGAGATGTCCAGGTGGTTGGTCGGCTCGTCAAGGAGCAGGACATCCGGTTTGCTGAGAAGCAGCTTGATGAACGCAAGCTTTGTCTGCTGACCGCCGGAGAATTCGTTGAGTGGACGGAACTTGTCCTCCACAGAGAAACCGAACTGGCGGAGCATGGTCTCATATTCTTTTTCGTAGTAATAGCCGCCGATGCTTTCAAATTCTTCCTGAAGGGCAGTATATTCCTTGATTTCTCTCGCGTGGGTCTCTTCGTCTGCGTTGGAATTGGCCGCCTCATCATTCATTTTTGCAAGGAGCGTTTCCATACGGTCCTGCATGGCATGAATTTTGTGGAAGACCTTGCGGATTTCCTGATCGACCGTGATGGTGTTGTCTTCAAAGGCCATCTGCTTTAAATAGCCGATTTCCGGATTTCCGGCTTTTGCGATGAAGACATCCTCGTCACTGTCACGTTTTAAAAGATCAACTTCGCCGGAAATTAATTTTAAAAGGGTCGTTTTGCCGCTTCCGTTTCTTCCGACCACGGCGATCTTTTCCGTATCGCGGATCTCAAAATTGATTTTTTTAAGTATTAACTCGGCACCCAGTTCAACGGCACCGTTACTGATCTGATATAACATAATTTCCTCCGAATATGCGCTATTTCTTATTTTAGTAGACATACGAACAAATGTCAATGAGTCAGTTTCAGGCCAGTCTTCCGTAAAAATGATTTTTGAAATTTTACTGTATAACTCAGGATTCTTTGGCAAGAATAATACCGAGGTGATAAAACGTGAAAGACAAAGCGAACCAGTTATTCAGGGACAAATTTGTCCTTGTAATGCTCGTATTAGGCCTGCTGACAATTGTAGCCGCAGTAGGCACCGTTACAATCCGAAAAGGAAATCAGAATCTGGAGGAGAGTCCATATCTGGAGATTAATGAGCCTGATGGAATGATCATCGGGGAGAATGAGACTGCAAGCGTAGCCGGAAACTCCAATGCCACGGAGGCGGCAGAGCCGGCAGGTGCAAGTGCACAAGGACATGCAGGAGAAATCGCAGCACCTGTGGAATCTGCGAAAACAGAGGGTCCAGAGACGACAGCGCTTGAGGCCGGTGCTGCAGCAGGAGATTCCCTTGCGCTTAATTTCACCGGCACGGAAAAATTAATGTGGCCGGTCCAGGGAAATGTGATCTTAAGCTACAGCATGGACACCACCACATATTTTCCGACGCTGGAACAGTACAAATGCAATCCTGCTAATGTGATCCAGAGTGATGTGAGCACGCCAGTTTCTGCTCCTGCGGATGCCAGAGTTCTGGAAATTGGTAATAATGAAGAAATCGGAAATTATGTCCGCCTGGATCTGGGAAATGAGTATACAGCTGTCTGCGGACAGTTAAAAGAAATCCCGGTGGTGGTAAACGAATATCTCGAAAAGGGAGATGTCATTGGCTACATTGCAGAGCCGACAAAATATTATTCCGTGGAGGGAATCAATCTCTATTTTGAACTGCAGCATGCCGGAGAGCCGGTGGATGCGCTGGATTATCTTGAGTGACCCTTCGATATAAGACATGGCCGGGAGACCCAAAGTGCCGGGATGTTGTATACAATATCCTGGCATTTTCGGTACGATCCCGGCTTTTTTTTGTTTCACCAGACTGCAGGCTGATGGTACAGAAGTTTAGGAAATATTTGGAAATTATGAACACATTTTTAAGAAAGAATTCACAAGAAATTCGTGAATTTGCTTGGAAAATATGGTAAAATGTATATAGAAAGAGAAACATTTCCTGTGGTGGTCCCAAAGGACTTCGCAGTTACGGTTTCTTACTTGATTGGAGGAATGCCATATGGATTATCAGGTACTAAAGAAGAACTTCGAAAACCATAGATTCCAGACGTCCTATTTTGAGACGAAAGAGGAAGCTGCGGCTTATTTAAAGGAAAAAATCAATGGTGTGACCGTAGGGTTTGGCGGTGCGATCACATCCAAGGAGATGGGGCTTTATGAGCTTCTTGGTGAAAACAATACGGTGTACTGGCACTGGCAGAATCCGGGACGTGAGACTCTGTTAAAGGCTCAAAGTGCAGAGGTTTATATTTTAAGCGCCAACGGAGTTTCAGAGACTGGAGAGCTGGTAAATATCGACGGAACAGGAAACCGTGTTGCAACCAGTATTTTCGGACCGAAGAAGGTCTACTATGTGGTAGGAAAAAACAAAATCGCACCGGATCTTCCGTCTGCGATGAAACGCGCAAGAGATATTGCGGCTGCAAAAAATGCAGTCCGCTTAAACAGGAACACTCCATGTGCAGCAAATGGCGGAGACAAATGCTATAACTGCAATAGCCCGGAGCGCATATGTGGTGTGACTGTGATCGTAGAACGTCCGAGCACAGGAATGGAAGTTGAGATTCTGTTCGTAAATGAAGAGCTCGGCTATTAAAGGAGACGATAAATGAATATACTGTTCTTTCTGACCCCAAAGAGCGAAGTGGCACACATTCACGATGATGACAGTTTGAGACAGGCTCTTGAAAAGATGGAGTACCACAAGTATTCCGCAGTGCCAATTCTGACGAGACAGGGTAAGTACGTGGGAACACTGAACGAGGGCGATCTTCTGTGGTACATAAAGAACCAGCTGAACCTGAATCTGCAGGAAGCAAGGAAAATTTCGGTGACTGACGTTCCGAGAAGATCGGACAACACACCGGTGTACGCAAACAGTAAGATGGAAGATCTTCTGGATAAGGCGATGCAGCAGAACTTTGTTCCCGTTCTGGACGATTCCAATATTTTCATTGGAATTGTGACCAGAAAAGACATCATGAAATATATTGCAGGGGATATGAAAAAGAAAGAATCGGGAAACGGTTAACGATGAACGATAAGAGCCGCAGATATACGGAATTTTGATTCCGAATGTCTGCGGCTCTGTTTAGTGATTCGGTTCGTAATCGAACACGTAACGCTCATAGGCGTTGATCAGTGTTGTATTATTATAGTGACGGATCCTCTTCGCACCCGGCGTATAGTTCAGGTGTACATGGCCGTGGATGTGGTAGGAGGGCTGGTATTTGTCCATCAGCGTCAGGAAGGTGCCGAATCCTGCATGGGCAGGGGTATCCATGTCGCCCTGGCCCTTGGCCGGCGCGTGGGTCAGCAGAATATCAAAACCGCCATGGCGCTTTAACTGCGGCCACAGCTTCAGACTGCGAATATACATCTGCGATTCCGTATACTGGTGGTCACCAGGCTTGTAGCGCATGGAACCGCCCAGCCCAAGAATGCGGACTCCGTTGTGGACATAAATTTTATCCTCGATATTGACACATCCAAGCGGTGGGATTTTCTTGTATTTCTCATCATGGTTTCCATGGACATAAAGAAGCGGGCAGTGGCCCAGCGTGACGAGGAATTCCAGATATCTCGGGTCCAGATCGCCGCATGCCAGAATCAGATCGATGTCAGCCAGATATTTGCGGTCGAAGTAATCCCAAAGCAGCTTGGATTCTTCGTCGGAGATTGCCAGTATTTTCATTATTTCACCTCAAAGCCCTGGAGTTCTACCATGGCAGCAGCCTCATCATCCAGATCCGCCAGTTTCGGTATTTCGCCAACGACATTATCCACGAGCCAGTCCATATTCATGATCTCATTGGCAGTCATGATATGGTTATCCTTGTTTCTGAGCACATGATTCTGGTCGTAAAGATCGCCGGAGAAAATATGGAACTCATTGTTAATAATATGTCTCTTCACCAGATCGATGAGCTTCATGGTCTGTTCCGGAACTGCTTTGGAGGTGATCATGTCGATCATACCGGAGGAAATGCCCCACCAGTAGTTCAGGGTCGGGAAATCCGGCGAAACGGCTGTGCGTTTCCAGTTGCCGTTTAAGATAGTCTGGAGGATGCGCTGGTAGAACTTGCCCCAGTTCCAGATGGATGCGGCAAGATTTCGTCCCTTGCTGTCCCCAAGGTCGTAAAGGCCATATGCGCGGGTCACATCACGCGGTTCAATCATATCGCGGCCACAGATGTGACTGATATTGGCGTCTGTGAACAGTTTTGTGATATCGCAGTTCTTCACGGAGGACCATGCCAGATGGACCTTCGCCGTCGGATTCACCATCTTGACACCGAGGGCAAATGCATTGATGCTGGCGGGGGTACCGAAGACTGGGAAATCCGCGATGTATCCGATGCTGTCCGTGCGGCTCAGAACGCCTGCCAGCATACCAACCAGGAATTTTGCTTCGTAAATACGACCGTAATATGTTCTCAGATGACCGCTGTAGGAGTTCATGGAGCAGTTCAGGATCTTGATCTCCGGATGGCGGATGCAGGCGTTGAAGCTCGCATTCAGGAAGCGGGCAGATGTCGTAAAGATAACGGTGCATCCATCTGCAATAGCCTGCTCCAGACTTTCCAGACATTCTTCGTCTGTTTCGATGCCGTCGTACACGCGGATATTCAGCTTTTCTCCCATGGTCTCTTCCAGATAAATGCGTCCCAGATCATGGGCATAGGTCCAGCTGGATGTTTCTGCAGTCCGGTGGTAGAGGAATCCAACGGTCAGCTTTCTGGAAATCGGGAACATGAACTTCTGGAACATGTTCATTTCCGGTTCCTGTTCCGGCTGGAGAATATGACTCACATTGCCGGCCTTCGGCAGTGCCTCTAATTCATTCCAGAGAGGTTCCAATTCCTTCTTGATTTTATCAAGAGAGCGACTCTTCATTCCGGAATATCCATAAATTTCAAGATAAAGCAGGAAGGCATCTCCGCCCGTGATCGGCAGTTCTTCGCCGCCCTTTTCCTTGTATGCCCGGTAGAACCAGTAGTAGTCGGTGGAGAAGCTGCGCCGCTCATCGAGTGTCCAGTGTACACCGTATTCTTTGCCGACAAGCTCACAGATTTTGTGGTAGCAGCCGGATTTGGAAAATGTCAGGTTATTGATTCCTGTAAACCGGGAGAATTCCATGAACTCGTAATAAATCTGGATGGCCTTGTCCTCGCTGTAGGCAGGAATAATTCTGGTCACATAACCAGGAACTGTGGCAGCGCCGGAATATTTTAAGACGCTGACTCTTTTATTTCCTTCAATAATATAATACTGATTCATGAATTCGCAGGCGATGACAGGCTCGCGGATTCCTTCTTTTATATGAGAGCGGTAAAGAGAAGCCCACTTTTCAGCAAATTCGCCCTCTTCCAGAAGAGGCATGAAGTTGCTGGCAAAAGCTTTTGTGCGGCCGGCAGATTTTGTTCCGACAATTCGGTCGATGGGGATTTCAATGAGACCGAGATCGAACTCACCGGCAGTTCGAATGTGAGTGAGTGTTTCATCAAGTACTTTTAAGTAGGGATTGCGGCCTTCTGCAACATCCTGACGGTATGCTTTCAGGCCTCGTTTCTGGGCAATGGAATACTCCGTAATTGCCATGTGTGGGGGTTCCTCCTTTATTGATAATATTTTAACCAATTCACATCATATCATAAGGGATGAAACTTGTATATATTGGAAAAATGACAAAAATAAGGAAGAAAGAAGAGGAAAATAAAGGCAAAATAATAAGAAATGAACTGGAAACGGCCGGATTACAGAGAGCGTAGTCAGGCCAATCTGGCTTATTGGTGTGATGCCGGCATCTGCGGCCGTTTATCGAAGCTCGGGTTGAAGGCATAGAAGTTTTTGCTGTCCAGTCTGTCCTGGAGATCTCTTAAAGCTTCTCCGAACCGCTGGAAGTGGATGATCTCACGTTTGCGGAGGAACCGGATCGGGTCACAGACATCCGGATCTTTTACCACGCGGAGGATGTTGTCGTACGTGCTCCGGGCCTTCTGTTCCGCGGCCAGGTTTTCGAAAAGGTCCGTGATCGGGTCTCCCTTGGACTGGAACTGAGTGGAGCTAAATGGAACACCGCCCGCCGCCTGCGGCCAGATTCCGGCGGTATGGTCGATATAGTACTCGCCGAAGCCCTGGGCATCCAGTTCTTCCGCAGTCAGGTCGCGAGTCAGCTGGTGAACGATGGCAGCGACAATTTCGAGATGAGCGAGTTCTTCAGTGCCAATATCTGTGAGAACGGCTTTTTGCATGCCATAAGGCATTGCATATCTCTGGGAGAGGTAACGCATAGCGGCTCCCATTTCTCCGTCTGGGCCCCCTTATTGCAAAAACTAATAGGGTGCGGAAAACATTGATTTTACAAGGAATTTTTGGGGTCAGACATAGTAGTAGAATCGCATGGTTTTGGTTTTTCCGTCGTATTCGGCCTTCTGGAGGACCTTGCGGAGGGCGTTTCCCTTGACTTCGTGGGAGACGTTTTCGGACTGCAGAAGGTCGTAGACGGTCCGGATGTTTTTTAGTAGCTCCTCTTTGCCGGCGCCCGGATCTGTGGGCGGTGTCTGTTCAAATTCTTTTAGCTCGGCCATGATCTGGTCGCGTTCCTTCTGCAGTCGCAGCTTGTTCTGCTTGAATTCTTCCAGCGTATCAATGCCGCCTTCGTATGCTTCGCGGATCCGGAGCTCCTTGGTCGCCAGGCGTTCCAGGGCGGTGGTCAGAAGCTCCAGTTTGTTGTCAGAGGCTTTGTTGGCCGGCTGAGTGTAGGTAAACTCTACTTCGCCGGTGTCGATGATCAGTTTTAAGGATTGCAGGACCGTAGCTTCGGCCTTTTTCCGGCTGATGGAGCAGGAGTCTGCGTGGATGCCTTTGGTGTATTTCCAGCATTGAAAGAAGTCCGGGCGGCGCCTGGGATCGTTGGAGCGGTTAAAGCCGAGACTGCCGCCGCATTCCGAGCATGTTAGAAGACCGGACAGCCAGTGAGAGCAGGAGGATACCTGGCGGCGTCCTTTCGGGTGGAAGTCTCGCTGCAGGCGTTCCTGGTTGGCTGCAAAGATACCGGTCACAGATTCCCGGCATTCGTGTGTGCCCTGGAATACGATATCTTTCCATTTCACGAGACCGACATAAAAACTGTTGGAAAGGACGAGCTTCACGGCGCGAAGGTCAAATGGATTGCCGCGGCGGGTACGATAACCACGCGAGTTGCAGGCCCGGGCGATGGTAGTTAGATCTTCGCCGGCATAATAGGACTGGTGGATGAATTCCACAATTTTGTACTGGTCCTCGTTGATCACAAACGGTTTTCCATCGCCGGCGGCGTCATATCCCAGGGACGGCGTGGTCTGGTAGCCTTGCCTCATGGCCTTTTCGGTCATGCCGCGGATCACTTCTCCGGAGAGATTGACCGAGTAGAATTCATCAAACCATTCAATGATCAT
>JAFUMF010000067.1 GCA_017482945.1 Lachnospiraceae bacterium | reverse complement strand
TCCGGATCAGTAACGATGATTTCGCGTTTCTTCTTAGTATCTTTAATTGTAACAACACCGCCGAATTCTGCGATGATCGCAAGTCCCTTCGGACGTCTTGCCTCGAAAAGCTCCTCGACACGCGGAAGACCCTGTGTGATATCGCCGCCGGCAACGCCGCCAGTATGGAACGTACGCATTGTAAGCTGTGTACCCGGCTCACCGATGGACTGAGCTGCGATGATACCAACGGCCTCACCAACCTGTACCGGCTGGCCAGTTGCCATGTTCGCACCATAACACTTCGCGCAGACACCGATGTGGCTCTTACATGTTAATACAGTACGGATCTTAACAGAATCTCTGCCAAGCTTGTTCAGTACCTTCATAACTGCAGCGGCACGCTTCGGAGTACACATATGGTTTGCCTTAACAACCACTTCACCGGTATCCGGATCTACGATTGTCTCAGCGATGTATCTTCCTGTTAAACGCTCTTCCAGGCTCTCGATTGTCTCTTTGCCATCGGCGAAAGCTGTGATTTCCATGAACGGAATCTCACCCTTGCTCTCGCAGCAGTCTGTCTCACGGATGATAAGGTCCTGGGATACGTCTACAAGACGTCTTGTCAGGTAACCGGAGTCGGCTGTACGAAGAGCTGTATCGGACAGACCCTTACGAGCACCGTGAGCGGAGATGAAGTACTCAAGTACGTCAAGACCTTCACGGAAGTTGGACTTGATCGGAAGTTCGATTGTGTGACCGGTTGTATCAGCCATAAGACCACGCATACCAGCCAGCTGTTTGATCTGCTTATCAGAACCACGGGCACCGGAGTCAGCCATCATGAAGATGTTGTTGTACTTATCCAGGCCTGTTAACAGGTCATGTGTCAGCTGATCGTCAGTTGTCTTCCAAACTTCGATCACTTCTTTATAACGCTCTTCCTCTGTGATAAGACCACGGCGGAAGTTCTTAGCGATCTTGTCTACAGTAGCTTCTGCATCAGCAAGTAACTGCTTCTTGGATGCCGGAACGGTCATATCGGAGACAGATACAGTCATAGCAGCTCTTGTGGAGAACTTGTAACCGATTGCCTTGATATCATCCAGTGTGATTGCTGTCTGCATAGCACCGTGTGTGTTGATAACCTTCTCTAAGATCTGTTTCAGCTGTTTCTTCTTAACAAGGAAATCAACTTCCATCTTTAATTCATTACCCGGAATTGTTCTGTCAACAAAACCGAGGTCCTGCGGGATGATCTCGTTGAAGAGGATACGTCCTACAGTTGTCTCAACAACACCGGTCATCTCAGTGCCGTCTTCCATTGTTCTGGAAACTCTTACTTTGATTCTGGAGTGCAGTGTAACTGCTCCGTTCTCATAAGCAAGGATTGCTTCGTTCTTGTTCTTGAAGAACTTGCCTTCACCGTGAGCACCAGGTCTTTCCTGTGTCAGATAGTAGATACCAAGTACCATATCCTGGGACGGAACTGCTACCGGGCCACCATCGGACGGTTTTAACAGGTTGTTCGGGGACAGAAGCAGGAATCTGCACTCTGCCTGAGCTTCCATTGTAAGCGGAAGGTGTACAGCCATCTGGTCACCGTCGAAGTCCGCATTGAACGCAGTACATACGAGCGGATGAAGTTTGATTGCCTTACCTTCTACAAGGATCGGCTCGAACGCCTGGATACCAAGTCTGTGAAGTGTAGGAGCACGGTTTAACATAACCGGGTGCTCTTTGATTACATCTTCCAGTACGTCCCAAACCTGAGTTTCGAGACGCTCAACCATCTTCTTCGCGTTCTTGATGTTGTGTGCAGTGCCGTTAGCTACGAGTTCTTTCATAACGAACGGTTTGAACAGCTCGATCGCCATCTCTTTCGGAAGACCACACTGATAGATCTTCAGTTCCGGTCCAACGACGATAACGGAACGTCCGGAGTAGTCAACACGCTTACCGAGAAGGTTCTGACGGAAACGACCCTGTTTACCCTTTAACATATCGGAAAGGGACTTGAGAGCACGGTTGCCCGGGCCTGTTACCGGTCTTCCACGACGGCCGTTATCGATAAGTGCGTCTACAGCCTCCTGCAGCATACGCTTCTCGTTACGAACGATGATGTCCGGAGCGCCAAGCTCGAGAAGTCTTGCAAGACGGTTGTTACGGTTGATGATTCTTCTATATAAGTCGTTTAAGTCCGATGTTGCGAAACGTCCGCCGTCAAGCTGAACCATCGGACGGATATCCGGCGGAATTACCGGAATTACGTTCATGATCATCCACTCCGGTTTGTTGCCGGAGTTTAAGAACGCATCAACAACCTCAAGGCGTTTGATGATTCTTGCACGCTTCTGTCCGGATGCATCCTTAAGAGCTGCTCTTAATTCATCAGAATCCTTCTGGAGGTCGATGTTTCTTAATAATTCCTGGATCGCCTCAGCACCCATTCCTACGCGGAATGTGCCGTAGCCATATTTTTCGATTGCATCGCGGTATTCTTTCTCAGAAAGAACCTGCTTTAACTGAAGACCAGTTGTTCCGGCATCCAGTACGATATAAGAAGCGAAGTACAGAACCTTCTCAAGGACTCTCGGAGAGATATCCAGGATCAGACCCATACGGCTCGGAATACCCTTAAAATACCAAATATGGGAAACCGGAGCGGCCAGAGCGATGTGACCGATACGCTCACGACGTACGCTTGCTTTTGTTACTTCAACGCCACAACGGTCGCAGATTACGCCTTTATATCTGATTTTCTTGTATTTACCACAATGACACTCCCAGTCCTTGCTCGGTCCGAAAATCTTCTCACAGTACAGGCCGTCTTTTTCCGGCTTTAATGTTCTGTAGTTGATGGTCTCCGGCTTTTTAACCTCACCGTAGGACCATTCAAGAATTTTCTCCGGAGAAGCAAGTCCGATTTTGATCGCGTCAAATGTCATCGGCTGATAAGTTTCATTTGTCTCAGGCATGAACGGTACTCCCTTCTATTAATCATCATTCTCGGAATAATCATCTTCGTAATCTTCGTCGATGTCATCCGCATAGTCATCTTCGCTTTCAACGCTTACAAACTCGCCGTCCTGAATTTCCTGTGTCTGGAAACCAAAGCTGCCGAAGGAAGATTCTTCCTTTTCGTTGTAGCGTCTCTCGCCCTCGATGATGGAGCGCAGATCCAGATCTGTCTCTGCGTAATCGATGTTCTCGGACATCTCAACTTCTTCACCGTTGTCACGGAGTACACGAACGTCCAGACCAAGGGACTGAAGCTCTTTCAGTAATACCTTGAAGGACTCCGGGATACCCGGCTCCGGAATATTTTCGCCCTTGATGATGGACTCGTAAGTCTTCACACGTCCTACAACGTCATCGGACTTCACTGTCAGGATCTCCTGAAGTGTGTAAGCTGCGCCGTACGCCTCAAGAGCCCAAACCTCCATCTCACCGAAACGCTGTCCGCCGAACTGTGCTTTACCACCTAACGGCTGCTGTGTTACCAGTGCATATGGGCCAGTGGAACGTGCATGGATCTTATCGTCTACCAGGTGGTGGAGCTTCAGATAGTGCATGTGACCGATTGTTGTCGGGCTGTCGAAGTACTCACCGGTACGTCCATCACGTAACAGTACTTTACCGGTACGGTCGATCGGAACACCCTTCCATAATGCGCGGTGATCCAGATTTTCCTCAAGGTATTCCATTACCTCCGGTCTCAGTACATCAGTATATTTCTCCTGGAATGCTTCCCATTCCATATTAACGTAGTCATTAGCAAGCTCAAGTGTATCCTGGATATCGATCTCGTTCGCACCGTCGAATACCGGTGTGGAAACGTTGAAGCCAAGAGCCTTTGCAGCTAAGCTTAAGTGGATCTCAAGCACCTGTCCGATGTTCATACGGGACGGTACGCCCAGCGGGTTAAGAACGATGTCGAGCGGACGACCATTCGGAAGGAACGGCATATCCTCTACCGGAAGTACACGAGAAACAACACCCTTGTTACCGTGACGGCCGGCCATCTTATCACCTACGGAGATCTTACGTTTCTGAGCGATGTAGATTCTTACGGACTGGTTAACGCCCGGAGCAAGCTCATCGCCGTTTTCTCTTGTAAATACCTTAGCGTCAATGATTGTACCATATGCGCCGTGCGGTACTTTCAGAGATGTGTCACGAACTTCTCTTGCCTTCTCACCGAAGATCGCACGGAGAAGTCTCTCTTCTGCTGTCAGCTCAGTCTCACCCTTCGGTGTTACTTTACCAACCAGGATATCACCGGCACGAACCTCAGCACCGATGCGGATGATTCCGCGCTCGTCAAGGTCTTTCAGTGCATCCTCACCAACGCCCGGAACGTCTCTTGTGATCTCTTCCGGTCCTAACTTGGTGTCACGGGACTCTGCCTCGTATTCTTCAATATGAACAGATGTGTAAACATCGTTCTGAACCAGTTTCTCACTTAACAGAACAGCATCCTCGTAGTTATAACCTTCCCAAGTCATAAATCCGATCAGCGGGTTCTTACCAAGTGCGATCTCACCGTCTTTTGTGGACGGACCGTCTGCGATAACCTCGCCTGCGTTTACATGGTCACCCTTGTAAACAATCGGCTTCTGGTTGTAGCAGTTGGACTGGTTGCTTCTCTTGAATTTTGTAAGATGGTAAACATCTCTGTTTCCATCGGAGTCTCTCTTAATTACGATCTCGTTGGAAGCGGAACGCTCAACAACACCGGAGTTCTTTGCAACTACACAAACGCCGGAGTCAACAGCTGCCTTACCTTCGATACCTGTACCAACGGCCGGTGCCTCTGTGGAAAGGAGCGGAACTGCCTGACGCTGCATGTTGGAACCCATCAGCGCACGGTTCGCGTCATCGTTCTCAAGGAACGGGATCATGGATGTCGCAACGGAGAATACCATCTTCGGGGAAATATCCATCAGGTCGATGGAACGTTTCTGGAAGGAAGATGTTTCCTCGCGGAAACGACCGGATACGTTATTGTGAACAAAGTATCCGTTCTCGTCTAACGGTTCGTTCGCCTGAGCTACGATGAAGTTATCCTCTTCGTCAGCTGTCAGGTAAACAACGTCGTCTGTTACACGCGGGTTAGACGGATCTGCCTTATCTACCACACGATACGGAGCCTCAACGAAACCGTACGGGTTCACTCTTGCGTAAGTAGCAAGGGAGTTGATAAGACCGATGTTCGGACCCTCAGGAGTCTCGATCGGACACATACGGCCATAGTGTGTATAGTGTACGTCTCGAACCTCGAAACCTGCACGCTCTCTGGAAAGACCGCCCGGACCTAACGCGGACAGACGTCTCTTATGAGTAAGCTCGGAAAGCGGGTTGTTCTGGTCCATGAACTGGGACAGCTGGGAGCTTCCGAAGAACTCTTTTACAGCTGCAGTAACCGGCTTGATGTTGATCAAGGACTGCGGTGTGATACCATCCATATCCTGTGTTGTCATTCTTTCACGAACAACACGCTCCATTCTGGAGAGACCGATACGGTACTGGTTCTGCAGTAACTCACCAACGGCACGGATACGACGGTTGCCCAGGTGGTCGATGTCATCTTTCGCACCGATCTCGTACTCAAGATGCATATTATAGTTAATGGAAGCAATGATATCTTCCTTAGTAATGTGCTTCGGGATCAGGTCGTGGATGTGGCGGCGGATCTCGTCTTTTAACTCTTCCTCGCTCATCTCACCTGCTTTTTCCAGAATGCCTGCAAGTACCGGGTAGAATACTAACTCAGTAACGCCGACCTCTTCCGGATCGAATGTCACATACTCAGCCATATCAACCATCATGTTGGAAAGTACTTTTGCAGTTCTCTCCTCTGTCTGGATCCAAACATACGGGATCGCAGCGTTCTGGATCGCTGTAGCCTGTTCTTTGGTTAACGGCTTGCCAGCCTCTGCGAGGATTTCGCCGGTTGTTGTATCAACAACATCCTCAGCCAGAACGTGGCCTGTGATACGGTTCTTGAAGTGAAGTTTCTTATTGAATTTGTATCTTCCGACTTTAGCCAGGTCATATCTTCTTGCATCGAAGAACATGCTGTTTAAAAGGCTCTCTGCGCTGTCCACGGAAAGCGGCTCACCCGGACGGATCTTCTTATATAATTCTAAGAGACCATCCTGGTAGTTATCGGAAGTATCTTTACCAAAGCTTGCAAGGATCTTCGGCTCCTCACCAAAGAGCTCAACAATCTCTGCGTTTGTTCCGAAACCAAGTGCACGGATCAGGACTGTTACCGGAACTTTTCTTGTACGGTCTACACGAACATAGAACACATCGTTGGAGTCTGTTTCATACTCTAACCATGCACCACGGTTCGGGATCACTGTACAGGAATATAATTCCTTACCGATCTTATCGTGGTCAATTCCGTAGTAGATACCAGGGGAACGTACTAACTGGCTGACAATTACTCGCTCTGCGCCATTAATTACGAAAGAACCGGTATCTGTCATTAACGGCAGATCACCCATGAAGATCTCGTGTTCATTGATTTCATCTTTATCTTTGTTGCAGAGTCTCACCTTTACTTTTAAAGGTGCTGCATAAGTAGCGTCGCGCTCTTTACACTCTTCGATTGTATACTTGATATCATCTCTGCAAAGTGTGAAGTCTACAAACTCCAGGCTAAGATGACCAGCAAAGTCAGCGATCGGAGAGATATCGTCGAAGACCTCTTTAAGACCTTCGTCGAGGAACCACTGATAGGAATCTTTCTGGATTTCAATCAGGTTCGGCATCTCAAGAACTTCTTTCTGTCTTGAGTAGCTCATCCTCATGCTCTTACCGGCCGTCACCGGACGTATTCTGCTTTTCTCCATTGACGTTTCACCCCTGTTTTCTTCTTTATATAAACTTCTATTTTTGGGCATACTGGTACCATAAGGCACATGACACCACAATAGTGCACATTACATATTATCATGAACTTGTCAACATGTCAAGTATTATTTCCTTATTTTAATATATTATATTTATTTAGCCAGAAATCCTCATGCGATTTTAGTGATTTTGCCCCTTTTTCACTGTACTTTTTACCATGATTGTGGTAAAATTAACAAAATGATTTCATGGTGTATTTTTATATAGGGGAAAGGAGAGATCACTTTGAGTCAGATGAATATTGAAAAACTGGATGAGATCCTTGCAGCCCACAGCTATGATCCGTCTTTGGTCATCGCTATCATGCAGGATATCCAGAAAGAGTATCGTTACCTGCCGCAGGACGCATTATGTTATGTGGCAAAGAAATTAAAAATCAGCGAAGCAAAAATTTATGGTGTTGCGACATTCTATGAGAACTTCTCCCTTGAGCCAAAGGGAAAATATGTGATCAAGATCTGCGACGGCACTGCCTGTCATGTAAGAAAGTCCGTTCCGATCCTGGAAGAGATCCGTAACCAGCTTGGCGTTTCTGCTGAAAAACCGACCACTGACGATATGATGTTTACTGTTGAGACTGTATCCTGTCTGGGCGCATGCGGCCTTGCTCCGGTCTGTACCGTGAATGACGTGGTTTACCCGTCTATGACACCGGAAAAAGCACGCGTTATGCTTAAGGAAATCCGTGAAAAGGAGGCAATGGGCGTATGATGCTTGAAAGAATCAATTCCAGAGAAGAACTTGGCGTAAAACGCGAAGAGTATGCAAAAGCCCTGAATGCACAGAGCAAACAGATCCTGATCTGTGGCGGTACTGGATGTGTTGCCGGCGGTTCCTTAAAGATTTATGATCGTTTAAAACAGATGATGGACGAGCGTGGAATCAAATGTACCATCAAGCTGGATGTACACGATCATGACCACGAAGAGAGTGTTGGCCTTAAGAAGAGCGGATGTCATGGTTTCTGCGAAATGGGTCCGCTTCTCCGTATCGAGCCGATGGGCTGGCTCTATACAAAAGTGAAGATCGATGACTGTGAAGATATCCTTGAAAAGAGTATCTTAAATGATGAAGTTGTTGATCGTCTCGTTTATCGTGACAAGGACGGCGTTGCTTATCCGAAACAGGAAGAGATCCCGTTCTACAAACAGCAGACTCGTGTGGCTTTAGAGCACTGCGGCCACATCAATGCTGAATCTATTGAAGAATACATAGCAGTAGGCGGCTACAGTGCCGTTGAAAAATGCTTATTTGATATGACTTCCGAAGATATCGTGGCAGAAATTTCCGAAGCTGGTCTTCGCGGCCGTGGCGGCGGCGGATTCCCGGCGGGAACAAAATGGTCCCAGGTACTTCGCCAGAAAGAGCCTGTAAAATACGTTGTCTGTAACGGTGACGAGGGTGACCCGGGCGCATTCATGGACCGTTCCATGATGGAAGGTGATCCGCACCGTGTGATCGAAGGTATGATGATCGCAGGTATCGCAACAAAGGCTCACACCGGTTACATCTATGTTCGTGCTGAGTATCCGTTAGCAGTTGAGCGTTTGACCATTGCCATCAAGCAGGCAAAAGAGCTTGGTCTCCTCGGTGAAAATATTTTAGGTTCCGGTTTTGATTTTGATATCCATATCAGCCAGGGTGCCGGCGCATTCGTATGTGGTGAAGGTTCTGCCCTCACAGCTTCCATCGAAGGCAACCGTGGTATGCCGCGTGTAAAACCGCCGCGTACTGTAGAGCATGGTCTTTTCAACAAACCGACTGTATTAAATAACGTAGAAACATTCTGCAACGTTGCTCCGATCATCAACAAAGGTTCTGCATGGTACAAGACCATCGGTCCGGACAACAACCACGGAACAAAGGCGTTCGCGTTAACAGGTAACGTTAACAACACAGGTCTTATTGAAGTTCCGATGGGAACCACTCTCCGTGAAGTTATCTTTGATATCGGCGGCGGTGTTAAGGGCGGCGAGTTTAAGGCTGTTCAGATCGGCGGACCGTCCGGCGGATGTCTTTGCATCAGCCCGTCTGAAAACCATTTAGACATGAAGTTAGACTTTGACTCCTTAAAGAAGGTTGGAGCCATGATCGGTTCCGGCGGTCTTGTTGTTATGAACGACAAGAGCTGTATGGTCGAAGTTGCAAGATTCTTCATGAACTTCACACAGAACGAGTCCTGCGGTAAGTGCGTTCCGTGCCGTGAGGGTACAAAACGTATGCTGGAACTCTTAACTGATATCGTAGAAGGCCGCGGTACCTTAGAGCACATCGATCTTCTTGAGGAACTGGCTTCTACTATTTCCGAAACTGCTCTCTGCGGTCTCGGTAAATCTGCTCCGTCTCCGGTAAGCAGTACATTAAAATATTTCCGCGATGAGTATATTGCTCACGTTGTGGATAAGAAATGTCCGGCTAACCAGTGTAAGGCTCTTGTTTCCATGCAGATCGATCCTGAGTTATGTAAGGGCTGTACAAAGTGTGCGAGAATGTGTCCGGTAGGCGCAATCTCCGGTACTGTTAAACAGCCGCACCATATCGATATGGAAAAATGTATTAAGTGCCGTGCTTGTATCGAAGGCTGTCCGTTCGGCGCTGTGAAAGAAGTGTAGGAGGAGAAAGAAATGGCAAAATATATGATCATTGATGGACTCCGCGCAGAGTTCACAGACGAAAAAAATATCCTTCAGGTAATCCGTAAAGTCGGAATCAACATCCCGACCTTCTGTTATTATACTGACCTGTCCATTTTCGGTGCATGCCGTATGTGCGTGGTTGAGGATGAAAGAGGCAGCATTATCGCTTCCTGTTCTACTCCGCCGAAGGATAAAATGGTGATCCGTACCAATACACCGAAGCTCCACCACCACAGAAAAATGATCCTGGAGCTGTTACTTGCTTCTCACTGCAGAGATTGTACGACCTGTGAAAAGAACCAGAAATGTCAGTTACAGACTCTGGCAAGACGCTTCGGCCTGACAAATGTACGTTTCAAAAACTATCGTCCGGAATACGAGATCGACGATTCTTCACCGGCAATCGTTCGAGATATGAACAAATGTATCCTCTGTGGTGACTGCGTTCGTATGTGTAACGAGACCCAGGGTGTTGGCGTAATTGATTTCGTGCACCGCGGCTCCAACATGCAGGTTTCTCCGGCATTCAATAAGAAGCTGGCTGAGACCGACTGTGTAAACTGCGGTCAGTGTGCAGCAGTCTGTCCGACAGGCGCGATCACAATCAAGAAATCTGAAGGAAAAGTATGGAACGCGATCTTCAATCCGAAGAAACGCGTGATCGCTCAGGTCGCTCCGGCCGTTCGTGTAGCTCTCGGTGAAGAGTTCGGCATGAAACCGGGTGACAACAGCATCTACAAAATTTATACAGCTCTCCACATGCTTGGTTTCGATCTGGCATTTGACACATCTGTCAGCGCCGATATGACAATCATTGAGGAGACAAACGAATTAGCAGGAATCCTTGCAAGCGGCGAAGAGCGGAAATATCCGTTATTCACATCCTGCTGCCCGGCATGGATCAAATACTGCGAAACAAAACATCCGGAACTGTTACCGTACATCTCCACAAGCAAATCTCCGATGCAGATGTTCGGCGCTGTTCTTAAGGAATACTACAAACCGTCCGATGAAGAATGCGGCCTTGAGACCTTCAATGTAGCGATCATGCCGTGTACAGCAAAGAAGATGGAAGCAGCCAGAGAAGAATTCGTTCGCAACGGAAATCCGGATATCGATGCAGTTCTTACAACAAAAGAGCTTGCTAACATGATCCGCGAAATGGGTATCCGTTTTGCTGAAATCGAGCCGTCTGCTCCGGATCAGCCGTTCTCCATCCGTTCCGGTGCCGGCGTTATCTTCGGTGCCAGCGGCGGTGTTACAGAGGCAGCTCTCCGCCGTGTTGCTGAGCGCTCCAACTCTGCACTGACAGAAATCCGTTACTCCGGCGTTCGTGGCTTAGAAGGCATCAAGACTTTCTCTGCTATGGTCGGTGAGAAAGAAGTTCATGTTGCAGTTGTCAGCGGCCTTGCAAACGCAGAGTCCCTGATCCAGCTCATCGAAAGCGGCGAAGAACACTTCGACTTCGTTGAGATCATGGCTTGTCCGACCGGTTGTGTCGGCGGTGCAGGTCAGCCGGAAGGCTTCTTAGCATCCAAGGAAGATCGTGCAGCTGGTCTGTATACTGCAGATAAGAGCGCCCTTGTAAAACGCTCTGACGAGAACCCGGTTGTACAGCAGCTTTATGAGACAGGTCTCTTAAAGGATCGTGCACACGAACTGTTACATGTTCACTACCATGCACACTGCGAAGAATAATTTTGATTCATAACGAAAACAGCCCAGATACTGATCCTATGTTCAGTATCTGGGCTGTCATTTTGTCTCAAAAAACGAAAGCTCCTACTCTTCCACTTCTGTATAATATCCCGGCGCATAAATGGTCATGCTAAAGAAATCAGGATCATTCAGATCTTCCGGCACATAACAGGTAACTTCCAGGCCGTTTATCATGACGAACCCGTCTTCCATCTGGACTCTTCCCTCGTCGACCATCGCTGCTTGGTAGAATGCTTTTCCATCCGGCAGTTCTTCCGAAACAAGCCCTGCTTCATACATGAACTTCGTCATCGTATCCAAAAGCTCATAAAAATGGCCCATCTCGCTGTTGTAAATGGAAATCCCGTGAATCTGGTTCGTGGCAGTGTCCACTTCTATCTCAATCGTTCCGATATAATCCTCTTTCGTATCAATGGTAAAATCATAGACGGTCTGATACCAGGATGCGTAATCCATCTGGGAGTTATAGCTATAGCTGCTTTCTTCAAAAATTCTGAATCCTGCATCATCTATAAAGTTGGCGAAGACATCTCTGATCTCATAAAAAGTCACATCGAAATGGCCATAGCCGGTACATGCCTCGCCCGCCGCCTTCACTTCCTCGTCTGTGCGCTCCCAGTCCTCCAGCTCCTCCGGCGTGGAGACTTCGAACGTCTCCGGCACAGCCCAGTCAATCGCATAATCCGGTTCCGGAGCGACAGTTTCGACTGCAAAATCATAGGTCAGATGGTTCATTGAATTCACCACCGAAATCATGACAAAGGTGAAAATCAAAACAAACACCACGAGAAACGCTGTAATCATGGCAATCAGACCGGAGCGTCTCCGTTTTTCCACGTTGACCACGGTTCCGTTCTTCTTTGTGCGGATCACATCCCCGTTGAGCACCGTCTGAATCGGTTTCACCGACGCAGCGCCTGGTTTTCTTGCTGTACTTGCCCTTGGCTTTTGCTCCTGCTTTCTCGCCTGCATCCGCGCTTTGATCTCGGCCTTCTTCGCCTCGGACTCATATGGAGTCATTACATGGTCAGCTGTTCTTACATCGGTGGCCGTGTTTCCATGGAACGAACAGTCCGTCTCAAATTCTGGATGCCTGCGATTCAAAAAGTATTTAATATCCTGCTCCACCGGATTCAGCACGATTTTTCTGCAGCCTTTGCAATAAATTCCAGTAATGGGCTGATCACAGCACGGGCAAATTTTCGTCTTCATTCATATCCCCTCTTTCCTCAAAGAGTCGCACCGTACTTTCACACGGTACAATTTTATCATATCGGGAAACGCAGGAAATGTCAATGAACAGCCCGTTATCGGTTTAAAATCTCCATGAATTCCTCACCTGTAATCGTTTCTCTCTCAAGCAGATACTCCGACAATTCATTCAGCTTTGCCGCATTCTCTTTGAGAATTTCCATGGCTTTTTCATACTGCTGCTTCACGATACGGATCACTTCATCATCAATCGCTTTCGCAGTCTCCGGCGCACATGCCAGGGACGTATCGCCGCCTAAATACTGGTTGTTTACCGTCTCGAGTGCAACCATGCCGAACTGCTCACTCATACCATATCTGGTCACCATGGCTCTTGCGAGTCTTGTCGCCTGCTCGATGTCGTTGGACGCGCCTGTGGTGATGGAGCCGAACATGAACTCCTCTGCCGCACGGCCACCTGTATAGGTGGCGATCTTATTGAGAGCCTCTTCCTTGCTTAACAGGAATCGCTCTCCTGCCTCCACCTGCATGGTGTAACCAAGGGCACCGGAGGTTCGCGGAACAATGGTAATTTTGTGTACCGGTGCAGAGTTGTTCTGCTTTGCAGCCACCAGCGCATGACCGATTTCATGGTACGCAACGATTCTTCTCTCTTTTTCATTGATCACTGCATCTTTTCTCTGGTAACCTGCAATGACCGTCTCCACGCTTTCCTCAAGATCTGCCTGGCAGACCACTTTTCTTCCCATTCTCACCGCGCGGAGGGCTGCCTCATTGACAATATTGGCAAGCTCTGCGCCGCTGGCACCGGATGTGGATCTGGCAACCGCGTTGAAGTCCACCGTATCATCCATTTTTACATTTCTTCCATGGACTCTCAGAATCGCCTCGCGGCCTTTCAGGTCCGGAAGCTCCACCGGGATGCGGCGGTCAAAACGGCCCGGTCGTAAGAGTGCCTGGTCAAGAGATTCCGGACGGTTGGTTGCCGCCAGGATCACAACACCCTTCTGTCCGTCGAAACCATCCATCTCAGTGAGAAGCTGGTTTAAGGTCTGCTCACGCTCATCATTTCCGCCGAGTCCGCTGCCGTCACGCTTTTTACCGATGGTATCGATCTCATCGATGAATACGATACACGGCGCCTTCTCATTTGCCTGCTTGAACAGGTCACGTACCTTTGCCGCACCCATGCCGACGAACATCTCCACGAATTCAGATCCGGAAATGGAGAAGAACGGAACATGTGCCTCTCCCGCAACCGCTTTCGCCAGCAAAGTTTTACCGGTACCAGGCGGACCCACAAGAAGTGCACCCTTCGGAAGTGAGGCACCGATCTCTGCATATTTTTTCGGGTCATGGAGGAAATCAACGATTTCTTTTAAGGCTTCCTTCGCCTCCTCTTGGCCCGCCACGTCCGCAAATGTCTTACCGGTCTCTTTCTCCGCGTAGATCTTTGCGTTGGATTTTCCAAAGGTCATGGCATTTCCGCCCATTTTCTTCGACATCATTCGCCCCATCAGCTGGCCCATGGCCATCATAATACCGATTGGCAGGATCCAGTTGGTGATGATATTCATGAACACCGACTGTTCTTCTGGCACGACTTCACCGAAGGTAACTCCTGCAGAATACAATCTTTCCGTGATGGTCGGGTCGTCCCACGCGCCTGTGGAGTAGACCTGGTCATTTCCGTTTACGTCTTTTGCGATGAACACAATTTCAACGTCGTCTCTCTGGACACGGGATACACGTCCTTCATCGACCATAACCAAAAACTCATTGTACGCAACTTCCTTCACCTGGCGCTTCACAATCATTGGGAATACCAGCGCATTCAAAAGAAGTGTAATGACTATGATCGTTATTGCGTAAATCGTCAGACCTCTGTTCCTGTTTGAATCATCTCTTTGGGGCATTTTGCCTCCGCCTGTTACACTCATATTGTTTCTCCTTTGCCTCTATCTTGACGGCCGGTCCCGCCGGCCAACATCAGTTGCTGCAGAAAATGTGACACCCTGTCACTTTTGTTCCACGTAACGAATGTTATCATGTTACAACTGTAACGTCAATAGACTTCGCAGAAGTTTCACAAAGGTTATATTTTTTTAATAACTTTAAAAAAACACTTGACAACCGCGCTTTAAAGTATTAATATGTGACCATCATAAAGTAAACCATTGAGAAAGAGGAGTACATTTTCATGTACGTGATTCCAGAGAACTGCTGATGGTGGGAATGCAGTATTACGTCGAAGATGGAATGGACTTTCGAGGGCGATCCGGAACGAACTTCAAGTATGGATCGACGGCATCCGCATCCGTTATCAAGCGGCGTATATGTTGGTATACAGAAAGAGGATCTTTTGGGTCAATTTGAGTGGCACCGCGGATAGTTTATTCGTCTCAAGCATAATATATTATGCTTGGGACTTTTTTTTCGCGAAACCGCCCCGTCCTCTTCCTCCGACATCACTCATCAACCACGTTTCATCACAAACAGGAGGAAAACATTATGACAAAGAAAATGAACGCAATCACAATCGCAGCAATGACCGCACTTTCCGCAGTCCTCATGACCGGATGTGCATCCACAATCTCCGAAACCAAATCTGACACTCTCGCAGCCGGTACATTTACCATCGGTATCGGCCAGTTCGCAGTCCACGGTTCTTTAGACAACTGCCGCGAGGGATTTCTTGCAGGTCTTGCAGAAGAAGGCTTCATCGAAGGAGAAAATCTCACAGTACTCACAGAAAATGCACAGGCTGATTCTGGTCTGGCAGCACAGATCTCCACAAATTTTGTGGGGCAGAATGTTGACATGATCTGTGCCATCGCAACTCCGATCGCCCAAAGTGCTTATAGTGTCGGCCGAAAAAATGACATTCCGGTCATCTTCACAGCCGTGACTGACCCGATCGCCGCTGAACTTGCCAATGCAGACGGAACTCCGGTAGGTGAAATTACCGGAACCAGCGATAAACTTCCAGTAGAAAAGCAGCTCCAGATGATCCGGCAGATTCTTCCGGACGCCGAGACCATCGGCATTATGTACACCACCAGCGAAGTAAATTCTGCTTCCACACTGGCTGAATATAAAGAAAAAGCTTCCGAATATGGCTTCGAAATCATCGAATCCGGAATTTCCGCCACTGCTGACATTCCGCTGGCAGCTGACAGTCTCTTAGAGCAGGTCGATTGTTTGAATAATCTGACGGACAATACTGTGGTTGCCTCCCTCCCGCTGATCCTCTCTAAAGCCAACGAAAAACAGATCCCGGTATTTGGAAGCGAGATCGAGCAGGTAAAGATCGGTTGTCTGGCAGCTATGGGACTTGACTATGTGGATCTTGGCAAGCAGACCGGCCATATGGCAGCCAAAGTTTTAAAAGGAGAGGCAAAGGCCAGTGAAATCAACTTTGAAGTGATTGAAGATGCTGCTTTCTATGGAAATGCTGCAGTTGCAGAATCCCTGAACATCCAGTTCCCGGATGAATTAACAGAAAGCGCAAAAGAGATTTTTGAAGAAATCGTGGAGGATTGATCATGACCATTCTGTTGGGTATTTTAGAGGAAGGACTGATTTACGCGATCATGGCTCTGGGTGTTTATATCACTTATAAGATCCTGGATTTCCCGGACCTCTCTGTGGACGGAACCTTCCCTTTGGGTGCGGCACTGACCGCCGGCCTGATCGTGAAAGGGATTCCTCCTGCGGCGGCACTCCCTCTTTCCTTCCTCGCAGGTGCCATCGCAGGATGCATCACCGGCCTCATCCATGTGAAATGCCGGGTCCGCGATCTGTTTTCCGGCATCATTGTCATGACTGCCCTGTACTCTGTAAACCTTCGTATCGCAGGAATGAGAGCAAATCTCCCATTCCTGTCCCAAGATACGATTTTCGATAATGAATGGACCAGGAATCAGGTTCCGGATCCTATAAAACCATACATCCTGGTCCTCATTCTTGCAGCGATCACCATCATCTGCAAGCTGCTTCTGGACTGGTATCTCGGTACCCGCTCCGGCTATCTTCTCCAGGCCGCCGGTGATAATGATACCCTCGTAACCTCCCTTGCCATGGACAAAGGACTTGTAAAGGTCATCGGCCTCTCCATCGCCAATGGCTTTGCGGCTCTTGCCGGCGGTATTCTCGCCCAGAAACAGGCATTTTTCGATATTTCTATTGGCACCGGCACCATGGTTTTCGGCCTCGCCAGCGTAATTCTCGGAACTCAGCTGTTTAAGCGTTTTTCCATGGTCCGGACCACCACCGCCGTCATCGCCGGTGCGATCCTTTATAAAGCATGTGTTGCTTTCGTGATTTCTATTCGTATTGTAAAGGCAACTGATTTAAAGCTGATCACCGCGGCGATCCTGCTTCTGATCCTCGTTATCAGTGATTCCTTAAAGCGAAAGGGGGCACACCCTCATGTTGGAGCTTAAAAATATCAACAAGTACTACAACGCAGGAACCGTCAATGAGATGTGCCTGTTCCGCGATTTTAATCTGAAGATTGGAGAAGGGGAATTCGTTTCTGTCGTAGGAAGCAACGGTTCCGGAAAAACGACGCTGTTAAATCTGATCTGCGGAAGTATCCCTCTGGACTCCGGCACCATCCTCATAGGCCGTGAGAACATCACAAAAATGCCGGAATACAAACGTCAGCGCCGCATCGGCCGCGT
Organism: Lachnospiraceae bacterium; assembly: GCA_017482945.1. GTDB lineage: Bacteria > Bacillota > Clostridia > Lachnospirales > Lachnospiraceae > Pilosibacter. Next base: position 34,244 of record JAFUMF010000067.1, on the reverse strand, counting down.
CTACCAGAATCCGGCCATGGGTACCTGCCCCAACATGACCATCTTAGAAAACATGGCACTGGCTGATACCAAAGGAAAATCCTTCAATCTTCTCCCCGGCACCAACAAGGCCCGCATCGATTTTTACCGGGATCAGCTAAAGACTCTCGGTCTGGGTCTGGAAGATAAACTGCAGGTAAAAGTCGGTGTACTCTCCGGAGGCCAGAGGCAGGCAATGGCACTCCTTATGTCCACCATGACTCCTATCGAGTTTTTGATCCTCGATGAACACACCGCAGCCCTCGACCCGAAGACAGCCGAGACCATCATGGAACTGACCGACAAGATCGTACAGGCAAAACACCTGACGACCATCATGGTCACCCACAATCTCCGGTTCGCCGTGGAATACGGAAACCGCCTTCTGATGATGCACCAGGGCGAAACCGTCATGGATAAAAAAGCCGAGGAAAAAGCCGCGACCCGCATCGTAGATATCCTTGCCATGTTCAACGAAATCAGTATCGAGTGCGGTAACTAAATCTTAATCTTCATCCATTTTTCGCTCTTAAATCTCCACTGGGTCAGGACAAATCGGGTCATCTGGTCGAACACAATACCGTACCAGATACCGATGATTCCAAACCCCATCATATAGCAGAGCACATAAGAGAAGATCGGGCGTACAAAGGTAATGCTGAGCATGGACGCGATGGTCGTGAATTTTACATCGCCGGCGCCGCGCAGACATCCCATGTAGATGACCTGAGAAACCTGAAGCAGTACGATAATCGTCAGCACTCTCATAATATCAACGCCCATGGCGATGATGTGAGGCTCTTCAAAGAACATACTGAAATACCACTCGCCGCAGGTCAGATAAATGCAGGCCAGAACAATGGAGATCATATTGCCCATTCTCTGGCAGATCGTACCGTAGGATTTGGCAAGATCCGGTCTGAGTTCGCCGAGACTTCGTCCACAAAGCGCCACCGCTGCCACCTGCATACCGTCACCAAAGGAGAAGGACAGGCTCATGACATTCATGCCGACCTGATGAGCCGCAAACGCTTCGGTACCGAGGTTTGCCACCATCATGGAAACCGTAAGGAAGCCAACTCGCATGAAAATCTGTTCAATAAATACACTGGAACCGATTCGGATCATGTTTTTCGCCGGAGCGAGAGTGATCTTCACCTTTTCCTTAATTAAATATGGAATACTTACAAAATTATCCTTTGGAAGCAGAGAGCAGATACTCATAATACAGGCAACCACCGTACCGAATACGGTCGCAAGAGCCGCACCTGCAATTCCAAGTGCCGGGAAACCAAAGTTACCCTGGATCAACAGATAGTTACCGATCATATTGACCACGTTGGAAGTCACGTTGGTCCTCATGGCAATCTTCGTATTTCCGGCGCCGCGCTGTGCCGCATTGATGGCCATGGATACGATATTGAACATCATGCCGCCCATGATGATCCGGTAGTATAACACAGCGTCATCGTGGGTATCTGCCTGAGCACCGCAGAACGTGATGATCGGACTCGCGAACGCCACCGCCGCAAGACTCACGATCGTGCCCATCACAAGAACAAAGGCAATCGCCATTAGAAGTACCTGGTTGGCACCGTACCGGTCTTTTTCACCGCGTCTTCGCGCCACCAGGGCCGAAACGGAAACGTTCATCGCCATAAAGATACAAAGACCAATGAATTTCGGCTGGGTCGTAAGGCCGACTGCCGCTACCGCGGACGCACCGAGCGAACTTACCATCCAGGAGTCCACCATGCCTGCCAGAGAAATAAAAAAAGACTCCATCACTGCAGGCCACGCCATGTGGAAAGCAGTCAGGTATCCCTTCTTGTCGCCGCCCCAGAATCCAGGGTTATATTTTGTCGTTTGTTGATTTGTTTCCATACTTAAAACTCCTTCGTATTTCACATCAATTCTTCTGGCGGGGCATTTTAACTGCCCCGCCATGTTCTGTCTCTATTTTCCTACACCCAGCATTTTCGCAATTTCCACTTTATATTTCAGTACAATGTCCTTTAATTCCTGGATCCGCTCGTCTGTCATACGGTGTACCGGTGCGGATATACTGAGTGCATAGACCGGCACCTTATGGTAGTCCTTCAGGCTCACTGCGATGCAGCGCACGCCTTCTTCATTTTCCTCATCATCGGTGGCAAAGCCATCTGTGCGCACCCGGTCGATCCGCTCTTTCAACTCATCAAAGGATACGATGGTCTTTGGTGTCAGCTTTTTTATGTCGGATGTGTTCCAGATTTTCTCGATTTCCTCATCCTCCATCTCCGCAAGAAGAGCTTTTCCCACACCCGAGCAATAAAGCGGCAGCCGGTTTCCCACTCTGGACGCCATTCGAATGGATCCGACGCTGGACTCCACTTTATCGATGTAGACTGCGTCGTTCCCCTCTCTTCTCACCAGATGGACGGTCTCCCCGATCTGTTCCGATATTCTTCTGAGGACCGGATGGATCAGCGTTGCCACGTTGGTCTGGTTGATGATCTTGCTTCCTAGCTGGAGAAATTTCAAGGAAAGCGCATATTTTAAAGAACCTTCCTCCTGTCTGACGTAGCCAAGACACTGCAGGGAAGTCACCAGTCTGTGGGTCGTACTTTTATGAAATCCAAGGCTGGCACTCAGTTCCATGATACCCATGGGACCATTTTCCGCCAAAGTCTCAATGACCTGAAACAGTTTTTCGGAAACCTGTATTGGGTTCTTCTGTGATTCTTCCATACTGTCCAAACCTCCAGGATTAAATAAATCTCATCTTTTTGGCCATTTCCACAAATTCTCTGTTGTTTCTTGTTCTTGAGAACAGATCCAGAACCTTCTCCACAGATTCCTCGGCCTTCATGGAATTGGTAGCCTTTCTCACAGAATCCACTGCCTCGGCCTCTTCTCTTGTAAGGAGCAGGTCGTCTCTTCTTGTACCGGACTTTAAGATGTCGATCGCCGGGAAAATTCTCTTCTCGGAAAGCTTTCTGTCGAGAACAAGCTCCATGTTACCGGTACCTTTAAATTCCTCGTAAATAACATCGTCCATACGGCTTCCTGTGTCCACAAGCGCAGTTGCAAGAATGGTCAGGCTTCCGCCCTCTCTCATATTTCTCGCCGCACCGAAGAAGCGTTTCGGCATGTGGAGCGCAGCCGGATCAAGACCACCGGAAAGTGTACGTCCACTCGGCGGAACTACCAGGTTGTAGGCTCTCGCAAGACGTGTGATACTGTCAAGCAAGATCGTCACATCGCGGCCATGTTCCACGAGACGTTTTGCACGCTCGATCACCATCTCGGATACACGTTTGTGGCGCTCCGGAAGCTCATCGAAGGTGGAGTAGATGACTTCCACGTTCGGTCCTACTACAGATTCTTTAATGTCAGTAACTTCCTCCGGACGCTCATCGATCAAAAGGATAATGAGGTGCATGTCCGGGTAGTTTGTTGTCACGGCTTTTGCCACCTGCTTTAACAGTGTGGTCTTACCAGCTTTTGGCGGGGAAACGATCATACCACGCTGGCCTTTTCCGATCGGAGCCAGAAGGTCCATGACGCGCATGGCTGTTGTATTCTTTTCTCCGCGCACTTCCAGGCTCAATCTCTCATCCGGGAAAATCGGTGTGAGATTCTCGAAGTTCGGACGGCGCTCCGCCACATGGACCGGATAGCCGTTGATGGTCGTTACATATAATAATGCCGCAAATTTCTCTGTGGCTGTCTTTACTCTTCTGCTGCCGCGGATGATATCGCCGGTCTTCATATTGAAGCGGCGGATCTGGGACGGTGCAACATAGACATCATTCTCACCTGGGAGATAGTTCTAGCAGCGGATGAAACCGAAGCCGTCTGGCATAACTTCCAGAATTCCGTTTGCCTCGATACCGCTGTCCAGGTCCTGAAGATCGCTCTTCGGATCTGAGGATGCAGCGCCCTGGGCTGTCTGAGAAGTTCCAGCGCTCTGTGTTCTGTCATAGCTTCTCGGCTGGTATCCCTGACTTCTGTCATAGGATTTTGCCTGATAAGTCTGCTGGCCGGCCGGTCTGGAGTAAGTCTGGCCTTCCGGTCTTGCAGCCGGTGCCTCCTGCTCCGCTGCCGCTTTTTCTGTACTTACTTCCGGCGCCGGTGCCGCAGGTGCTTCAGCCTGTGCCTGAGTTTCCCCAGCCACCTCACAAAGCTTATCGATCAGCTCGGCTTTTCGAAGCACGGTCACATTTTTTATTCCCTGACTCTTCGCCAGCTCACGCAGCTGAGTCAATGGTAACGTTCCTAATTTTTCTCGCATATATACACTCCTTTATTCACCTGTTGTGTCGTCTTGGGAAAACTTCAAGATCTTGATTGAAACTTTAGAACGGATTTCTTTTATTATAAACCCAAATCAGACATTTGAAAAGTGATTTTTTTTCGCCTCTCTTCTAAGCCATTCCATATGCTCTTTTATTTGTCTTTCGTAGCCATTTTCCGTCGGAACATAGAATGTCTCTCCCTCCATTCCGTCCGGAAGATACTGTTGCTTTACATAGTGGTTCGGGTAGTCATGTGCATATTTGTAGCCGAGACCATGGCCCAGCTTTTCTGCTCCTTTGTAGTGCTTGTCCTGGAGATGGACCGGAACCGGCGGAGTCTTTCTTGACTTCACTGCCTCCATGGCGCTGAAAATACCGTTGCATGCTGCATTGCTCTTCGGTGCCGTTGCAACATATGTCACAGCCTGCGCCAGGATGATCTGGCCCTCCGGCATGCCGATGCGCTCCACAGCCTGGGCCGCACTGACAGCTACCGTCAACGCATTCGGGTCTGCATTTCCCACATCTTCCGACGCACAGATCATGATTCTTCTCGCGATGAACTTCACATCTTCCCCCGCATAGAGCATCCGCGCCAGATAGTAAAGCGCCGCATCCGGATCGGAGCCTCTCATGCTCTTAATGAAAGCAGAGATCGTATCATAATGGTTGTCCCCGTCTCTGTCGTAGCGGACCGCACGTTTCTGGATACACTCGGCCGCCACAGGAAGTGTGATATGTATCTTGCCATCCTCGCTCTTTTCCGTTGTCAGGATACCGAGCTCCACTGCATTAAGCGCTGCCCTCGCATCGCCATTGGCCACATCGGCAAGAAATTCAGCCGCATCGTCGGTAATATCCGCGCCGTAGACACCCATTCCTTTCTTCTCATCATAGACCGCTCTCAGGACCAGCTCCTTAATATCCTGCTTTTCCAGCGGTTTCAGTTCAAAGATCCTGGATCTGGACAACAGCGCGTTGTTGACCTCAAAGTACGGATTTTCTGTCGTCGCACCGATCAGCGTAACGGTACCGTCTTCTACGAACGGGAGCAGATAATCCTGCTGGCTCTTATTAAAGCGGTGGATCTCGTCGACAAACAGAATTGTCTTCTGCCCATACATTCCAAGGCTGTCCTTCGCCGCTTTTACGATCTCTTCCATATCCTTTTTGCCTGCTACCGTCGCATTGATCTGCTCAAATCTGGCGCTGGTTGTGTTGGCAATGACCTTTGCCAGAGTCGTCTTTCCAGTTCCCGGCGGGCCATAGAAGATAACAGAACCCAGTTTGTCGGCCTTGATGGCACGGTAAAGGAGCTTGTCCTTTCCGATAATATGTTTCTGGCCCACCACCTCGTCCAGAGTGACCGGACGCATCCGGGAGGCCAGAGGAGATTCCTTCTCCATTGTATTACTTCTCATATAATCAAATAAATCCATAGATATTCCTCACATCAATCGACCATCAGTTCGTTTACTGTAACAAAAGTATACCCTTTTGCCATCAGGTTGTCAATTATCTGAAATGCCGCATCCACTGATGTTCCGAATTCATCATGCATCAGGATAATATCTCCGTTTTCTGTATCCCGGACTACCTTCTTAACGATTGCCGAGGTGCTCCGAAGCTCCCAGTCCCGGGAATCCACATCCCAGAACACCGGCTCCATGTCCAGTTCTGCCCGCACCGTTTCATCCAGCACCTCATTCCAGCTTCCGAACGGCGGCCGCAGATACTCCACCTGATTTCCGGTCACTTCCTCGATTCTGTCTTTCGCACTTTCCAACTGCGCTATCGCATGGTCCACCTTTTCCTTCGTGAGTTCCGTATGCTGCATACAATGTACGCCGATCAAATGACCATCCTCCACCATCTGTTTTATCAGCGCTTCATTTCCCTCAATCGATTCTCCAATAAGAAAAAAACTTGCCTTCACGTCACGCTCCCGAAGTCCCTGAAGCAACAGCTCTGTGTATTCATGATTGGGACCATCATCAAAGGTCAATGCAGCAACCTTCGGCTCCATATATTCCTGCCCGGCGCTTGTCTGCCGGAATCCCCCCGGGCCAAGCACCCCTGACACCACCAACAAGATCCCGATCCCCAACACCAGATCCGCCAGCAGGATCCCTGCCAGCACAGCCTTCTGTTTTTGCAGATCCATGTCTGCCTCCGCCGCGTTTCCTCTTCATAATTATATGCGCCCGGTCATCGGTTTAGAACCAGAAAAAACAAAAATGCCGCACAACCAGACATGTTATCGGTCGTGCGGCATAAATCTCTATCCCAGACAATAAAACGTAAAATCCCCTTCTGCCAGCGTCTTTCCGTTCTCCGGCAGATACACCCGGGCGCGGCTGAAGCTCACAGTCCTTCCGCGTTTCACGATCGACGCCTCTGCCTCCACGCGCTCCACCTGACTTGCTCCGTTCAAAAACCGAAATGAGCTGTCAAGAGTCACATACTTTCTTCCGTCATTTCTTGTAACCAGACCTGCTGCCACCTCAGCCATCACAAACATCAGACCACCATGAACACCGCCCATGGCATTTTCAGAATCTTCCGTGATCACTGCCTCGATACGGGCATGGTCCTCTGCCAGCTCCACCGCACGGATACCATTGTGAAGCATAAATTTATTGGTTTCATTTACGCGTTTTACCTGCTCGTCAAAATTCATTCCCATTTTCCCTTTCTCCCTCGATAGTTTTGTCTTCCTATATAAAAGGCTGCATCATGTTTCCGATGCAGCCTTTGCTTTCGCAATTCATAAAACGTTCTTTAGGTCAGTCCGATCAGAACGGACAGAATCACGGTCACAGAAGACAGTGCAAATAACAGAGCCTGGAATTTGATCTGATATTTCGCCCACAGGCCCCAATCCAGTTTTGCTGCTGCAAGAGCACCAAGAAGAACACCGGAAGTCGGAACGATGAAGTTTGTAAATGCATCACCAAGCTGGAATGCAACGACTGCGACCTGTCTCTCTACGCCTACCAGGTCAGAAAGCGGTGCCATGATCGGCATAGTAAGTGCAGCCTGACCAGAACCGGATACAACGAAGAAGTTCAGGACAGTCTGGAATACGTACATGAGCCATGCGGAAATCACCGGCGGGAATCCCTGCATAGCCTCGCTGATTCCATGAAGGATCGTATTTAATACAGTTCCCTTTGTCGGATCTGTACCACCCAGAATAATGATAATACCCTGCGCCATACCTACGCACATTGCAGCGCCGAGAAGCTCCGCAGCACCTTTTTCAAAAGAAGTCGCAATATCGTTTACCCTCATATCATTTAAGTGGAACACCACGCCAATGATACCGGATACGAGACCCATTACGAAGAACTGGGATGCGATTTCCGGAATATAGTAGCCTTTTGCAACAACGCCCCATACTGTCCATACCATACAAGCTGCGATTGTTAAAAGAACCAGCTTATGGCCCAGTGTGAACGGCAGGTCTTCGCTTCCTTTTTTCGCAAATTCTTTCCGATAATACTCATCGCTATTGTATGCCACAGAAAGTTTCGGATTTTTCTTGATCTTCTGAGCATAACGGGTGATGTAAATGATCGTGATGATCGTGTAGATGATCCACATCGGAATACGGAACCAGGAGCCGGACATGACCGGAATTCCTGCAACACCCTGGGCAACAGCAAGGCTGAACGGGTTCTGCCAGGAAGTACCGAAACCGATCTGAGTCGCAACATAACAGGACATAAGCGCAACGATGGAATCATAGCCCATAGCAATGAACATCGGCACAAGAATCATAACAAACGGAATTGTCTCTTCACCCATTCCGAATACCGCTCCACCTAAGGAGAACAGTGTTGTCATAATCGGAATCAGAATAATATCATGACCATTGGTGATCGAGATAACACGCATGATACCACTTTCGATCGCACCGGTCCTGAGGACGATACCGAATGCACCACCGATCACCAGAATGAATGCGACAATACCAACTGCACTGCCCCACTTGTCACCAACTGTCATACCTTCGAACACATAGTTCAAAATTCCCTGACCGCCGAAGTCTTCCGTACCGAACAGCGGAGCTACTTTTGTCACTTTGTTTCCATTTTCATCCAGTACATACTCAAAGCTGTCAGGATCCAGAACGGTTCTTGTTTTTTCTACACCATTCTGCATGTAACTGATTTCTCTTGTCTCGAATTTACCCAGCGGGATAAATACAGTCAACAGTGCGGCAAACAGAATGACACAGAAGATAATGATATACGTGTGCGGCATCTGAACGCCTTTTTTCTTCTTTTCCATAGTTTCATACCCCTCTTACTACTCCCGAAGGTTCTCCATCCCTTCGTATATCGTTTTTTTGCATTGCCAATAATTGTAGCATATCTTTCCTGATTCGTCATGTACAAAAGCTCAAACTTTGATAAAAGTATAGAAAAAACGAGCTGTTCTTTACCCAAACAGCTCGTTCATGTACGTCCGGTACTCGCCCAGACGGTTCGTCTTTTTAATTTTCTTCTCCAGTTTTCCACAATCCGGGAACATGGACATCATATAGAACCACAGTTCTTTCATCTTATATAATACCGGTTTCTCCCCGTACATAATCTCAGAATATTCTGCGATCAGGTCGTCGTGGAATGCGCGGAATCGGTTCTTATCAAATACATCCGGTACCGCGGCTGTTATTGCTGCCTCAGAAATTGTTCCAGTCACCTCAATCATGCCCGCTTTTACAATTCTTCCTGCCACATCATCTTCCGTGCACTTCTCTACATGATCATACAGAGCAAAAATTCTCTCCGCCAGTTCCGGATTCCGGATAATGCCACGTCCCAGCATAATCGCATCGATCTGCGGAAACTTCTCCGCAAATGCCAGAAATTCCGGCACACGGAAGATGTCGCCATTGAACACCAGCGGAATCTTACTCACCTCCACCGCATGTTCAAACACTTCCCAACTCGGCGTGTTCTTATAAAAATCCTGCTGCACGCGCGGGTGAATGATCAGCTCCTTCATCGGATACTGATTGTAAATCTCCATAAGTTTCGGCCACTCTTCATGGTTCATTTTTCCGGCTCTCGTCTTAATGGAAATCTCCACTTCCTTATTTACGATCAGTGGATCATTGAACACTTCCTCCAGAAAACGATTCAAGTCATCCGGAAATGCGAGAAATCCGGAGCCTTTCCTCTTGGAAACCACCGTTCCTGACGGACAGCCCAGGTTGAAGTTCAGCTCCTTATAACCAAGATCCTGCATGACATGGCACGCTTTGATAAAATCCACCGAGCGGTTGGTCATGATCTGTGGGACCATCGGAATATCCTGGTTCTTCTCCGGAAGCACGTCCTTCACTTCCTTCATGCTCAGTCCCTGATCCGGGCCCGGAGATACAAACGGCGCATAGTATTTCTCGATTCCAGAATAGTGCTTGTGATGCAAGTTGCGATATGTATAAGTCGTGATGCCCTCCATGGGCGCAAAATAAAATTTCATAGCTTTCCTCAAATCTTTTCAAACTCATTTTTTGCCGGCCGACGGGCTCACTTTTTATTGGCCATGCGGCACACTTTTGTTGGCCGCCAGATATCTGGCAAAGCCATTTTAGCACACAATTCCTTTTTTGGGTATCTATATAAAATTTTTCTTCGCCGAGATACCCGAAGTGGCTCTCCAAAACAACCCAAAAGCTGCTCTAAAAGTGTCTGTGGAGGCAAAAATATTGGCAGTCCATTCCTCTATCACGCACAAAAATAACGGCCCGCTCAATTCGGCCCGTTCCATCTTCTTTTACTATACAATTTTACTGCCATTCGCTGTCAGCTTAAATTTCACACCAAGCATCTCAGCCGCTCTCCTGCACATGAGCATTCTCTGCAAGAAAATCTCAAAATACTCCAGCATGGAGCAGATATTCTCATCAATCTGCAGGTTCAGTGTAATCACTTTCTTCTCCGGATTTACTTTCAGCTTTGCCTCCGTCACTGCGTAGTTTACGCGGTCATGAATGTCAAAACTGGACATTTCTTTCGGTCTCACGCGGTTTCTTCGCACATCCGTTTTATCTGCAATGATCAGCGCCGCAGAAATCGCATCCTTCGCACCGCCGGTCGACTCATCATGGCTTCCAATCGCAGATACCACAGTCACTCTGTCCTCCAACGGGAAATCCGTCTTTTCCAGGATTCGATCTGCCAAAAGCGCACCGTATTCCCCATGTCTGTGACGATTCACTGCATTTCCCATATCATGCATGAACCCTGCGATCTTCGCAACCTCAACGTCATGGTCCGAATAACCAAGCTTCTTTAAAATCATTCCGGCTCTCTCCGCAACCACAGTACAATGTACCTCAGAATGATCCGTAAATCCCAGAACTCCTAAATTGTCATTTCCTTTCTTTAAGTACGCCAGTACTTCCTTATTCTTTCTAATCTCCTTATAGGTCAAATAATTCCTCCTTTTCTCTTCTTTTCTGTTGTTATCATTTTCATCCTCTGCAAGTATAATCGAGTTCCGCAAACAGAACAATCAGCATCCGGTAAATCATATCTATAATTTATGTAAATTATTAAAAACGAAAAAAATCAGGAACCCGTTTCCAGATTCCTGATTCAAATGATTTATGCGTTATATTTCTTTTCGTCTAACAGACCCTCAGACTTAGCAACATAAACTGCAGCTGCTGTATCATCAACTACGTTAACAGCAGTTACAAGCATCTCAACCGGACGGTTGATAGCCAGGATTAAGCTGTAAGCGATCATTGCCGGCTCAGAAACAAAGCCTACGCCGGAAAGGATCGTGAAGAGAACGATCGCACCAGCACCCGGAGCAGCCGGAGTTGCGGAAGAAGCGATCCATGCTAATACTGCGATCACTACAAGCTGGCTCACACTTACTTCGATACCAGCTACACCAGCTACGAAGAGAGTTGCGATAACCTGCATGATAGCTGTACCGTTCATGCTGATCGCCATACCAAGCGGAAGCACGAAGGAAGCGATCTGCTCGTCGATACCAAGATCTTCCTGTGCTGTCTTTAAGTTCAGCGGAAGAGTTGCCGCACTGGAAGATGTGGAGAATCCGAAGATTGCAACCTTTGTCATCTTCTTGATGAACGGGATCGGGCTAACTTTTGCTGTAATTACGATGAAGAGAGAGAATGCTACAACCATGAACAGGAATAACACTGTCATTGTGATTACTACGTATACAAGAGCCGGCTTTAAGTGGTTAATACCATAGGAAGCGAATGTTCTTGTAAGAAGCATAAATACACCGATCGGGGAGAACTTTGTAATTACAAAGCTCAGGAAGAATGCTACAACATCGTTAAGCTCTGTGATGAACTTCTTTAATGTAGCTGTTTTCTCCTCGCCAAGAGCATTCATTGTTAAGCCAAGAGCTACTGCAAGGAATACAATTGCAAGTACAGAGGAGTTACTGGAAAATGTGGAAAAAATATTAGTTGGGATTACGTTTAAGATCACATTTAACGGGTTGGAACCAGTCTGACCTGTACCACCTGCAAGGTCTGTGACCTCTGCGCTGAAAAGGCCGGCGTTAAATGCTGTATAACCAACAATGCTTGCTGTTAAAAGCGCAAAGAAGTTACAAACGATGAAGGAACCAAATGTCTTAACAGATAATCTGCCAAGCTTCTTTGTATCAGTTACACGACCGATCGCAAGTGTGATGGATGTAAATACCATCGGAACGATTACTAACTGAAGGGCTCTGATAAATAACTGACCAAGCACATAGAAGAGGCCGATCGCACTTTCTGCGCCTGCTGCTGTGATATCCTGGAATAAGAGGTTGTTGATGGTTGCCCATACCTGTTCTTTACCAGATGCAACAAGGTTTTCTCTTAAAAGTAACATTGCGATACCTGCTACGAGGCCGCATGCAAGAGACACCATCATCTGTTTTGCAAAGGAAGTGTTTTTCTTCTGATTCGCCATGATTTTTCTCCTTTTTTTGTATTGATTTGTATTCTCTCGGGCATCTCCTGCCACATCCCCCTGATATTGCAGGATGCTCTATATTGTTCCGTCACAAACATTTTGTTCCATTGAAAAAATGCCCAAATTGACCATATTATAAGACCACTTTCGACATTTTTCAAGAGGAAATTCGCAAAAAAATAATGTTCCGCGAATCGCAAAAATTTAATCTATTGTATTTTCATTTTATGGTTGTTTCTTCACAATTTCTCACTTATAATAGAAATGTAGTAACATCTTTTTATCATCAATGGAGGAGGTACCATATGAGCAGTAAGACAACCGTATTCGTCAATGAGTTTACCAACGGTCTTTTAGATCCATCCGCACCAATGTTGGGACCGGTTCGCGACGGCGGCAACATTGTGGCAAACACCGCAGCCGGCTGTTGGGGGCCGATGATCACCCCTGCGCTTAGAGGCGGCCATGAAGTAACAAAACCGGTCTATGTGGAAGGCGCAGAAGTGGGCGACGCAATTGCCATCCGTATCCGCTCCATTGAAGTGACCAGTGAAGCCACCGCATCCGGCGTAGAATTTAACAACGATGGCCGCTTCGACGGCGACCCCTTCGTGGCAGATTACTGTCCGAAATGCGGTACCAAATGGCCGGAGAGCTACGTGGAAGGAACCGGAAATGATGCAGTCCGCTGTAAAGTCTGTGGTGCTCCGGTATCTGCCTTTGGCTTCGACCATGGCTACACCATCGCATTTGACGAGGCAAAGAAAATGGGCCTGACTATGGGCCAGGAACAGGCCACTGCCATCGGCTCTGACGCAAAAACATATATGAAAACACCGGATGGCTCCATCCAGAACCCGGTAGTCGTTATGGCTCCGGCTCATCTTCCGGGCGTGGCAGCACGTATGAAACCGTTCCTCGGCCAGCTTGGAACTACCCCATCCCAAATCTTCCCGGATTCCCACAATGCCGGAGACTTCGGCGCATTCCTTCTTGGCGCTCCGCATCCATATGCGAAGACCGAGGCTGATCTGGAAGCCCGCACCGATGGCCATATGGACATCAACCGCGTTCGTCCGGGCGCGATCCTCATCTGTCCGGTAAAAGTTCCGGGCGGCGGCGTATATATCGGCGATGCACATGCACTGCAGGGCAACGGCGAGATTGCAGGACATACCTGTGATGTTTCTGCAACTGTTACATTACAGGTCAATGTCATCAAAGGCTTAAACAACGAAGGTCCGATCCTTCTCCCGAACCCGGAGGATCTGCCGCATCAGGCAATTCCGTTTAATAAGGAAGAAAAAGCAATCGTTGCAAGACTTGCAGAGAAATGGGGCATTGATTCCGTGGAAGATTCTCTTCCGGTTTCTTTCATCGGTTCCGGCGCAAACATGAACGCCGCGATCGACAACGGCCTTGCGAGAGCCGCAAAGCTCCTCGACATGTCCGTCAGTGAAGTCAAGAACCGCTGCACCATCACCGGTTCCATCGACATCGGCCGCGCACCGGGTGTCATCACCGCGACGCTTCTTGTGCCGAAGGAGAAATTAGAGAAACTTGGACTTTTAGAGTATGCGATTGAGCAGTATGGGGAATAACGCGTAAATCTTGAATAGAAAAAAGCTGCATGGCCGGTGTCTTCCGGCTGTGCAGCTTTCCTTTTTACTCTTTCTTCGTCACCGTCATATCCCCGTCCCGCTTCCAGATCACACGATACTCTTCGGTTTCGTATGTGAATCCGGTGATCATCTTGTCACCATTGGAATCTTTTCCAATTTTCAGCGTATAGCCTGTACAGTCTTCGGTGACCTCACCGACATATGGATACAGGGCACTGTCCGGATGGTTCGGTGCTTTGAGGAATTCATCGCTCCAGAACATCATCTCATCGTTGCCGTTCTTGGCTATGTATTCTGCTTCGCATACAAGCAGCGCTTCTTTGACCTGATGTGCAGTATCGAGAAGCGATGCGGTCTTTGCTTTCTCAATGTAGCCGGTGTATACTCCGGTGGCTGTGGCGGCAAGGATTGCCATAATTGTGATGACCACCATTAATTCGACCAATGTGTAACCCTTTTTGCCTAGTCTTTTCTTCTTTTGTATCATCAATATCCGTCAACCTCCATGTTTCGACAAATTTCATCATTCATTATAGCATGGGCATTTCTGGAAATTGGGGATTATTATGATTCATTTCCTTGTTTTCCAAGAGAAAATAAGGATTTTTCTGCAGCTTACAAAATATCATGTTGCTTCGGCTGCAGCTGTGGTATAATTTTCTAAAAGCAATCGAACACATCCTCGGTAATTCTTTTTCAGGAGGCAGCAATATGAAGATTTATGAACTCGACACTCCGTCCTTGCTCGTTGATTATGATATTTTAATGAGCAATCTTGATTTTATGCAGGCCTATGCAGACCGGAATCATGTGCGCCTGCGTCCGCATACGAAGACCCACAAATCACCGGCCATTGCGAAGATGCAGCTGGAAAAAGGAGCGTGTGGAATTGCGGTGGCAAAGACCGGCGAAGCAGAAATTATGGCGAACGCCGGAATGACCGATATTTTTATCGCAAATGAAATCGTCGGTGACCAGAAGCTGGCCCGCATCCGGGAATTGGCAAGAACGATCTCTATCTCTTTCGGCGTGGATTCCCCATGCCATATTGAAGCTGCGGAGCGGATGTTTGCGGGGGAGAAAAAGCCAGCAGAGGTTCTGATCGAGATTGAAGTCGGCGAGAACCGCTCCGGTATTATCGAAGAAGCTGATTTTTATGTGCTTCTCGATACCATCGCCCGTTGTCCTCATGTGCATCTGAAGGGACTTTTCTCCCATGATGGCAACTGCTACAGCGCAGAAAGTGTAGACGCATGCCGCGAGATCGCCATTGGGGCCCAGGAGCGGACGCTTCATTTTGCCAAGCTGGCCAGTGAATACGGAATGCCGTGCGACGTGATCAGCTATGGGGCCACTCCGACATTCATGAACCAGGTTCCGATTCTTCCGGGAATCACAGAACTGAGACCTGGTACATATGCGCTGATGGATGCCAGCCAGGGAAATGCCATCGGAACTCTCGAGCGGTGCGCGGCGTCAGTTCTTGCGACCGTCATCAGCCGGCCTACCTGTGAGCGTGTGATCCTCGATGTCGGCGCCAAGGGCATGACTATGCAGAGCCGGTCCGCCGGAATCTGCGCGACACCTGGAAAAGGCACACTCCCTGATTATCCGGGCGTTTATATCGACAGTATGTTTGATGAACATGCGATTATTTATAATGCCGATTTCCGCGAAAAGGTAAAGGTCGGCGACAAGGTCCGGATCATTCCGGTCCACATCTGCCCAGTGTGCAATCTTTACGATACCATGTACTTGTTCCGTGGGGATGAGGTCGTTAAGACCGTGGAAATTTCCTGCCGCGGCGCGCTCCAATAACTTCTTCGTGCAGTCATAACGTTGACTTCTCAAATGTCCTAAATGCAACTGCCTTCGGCTCAATAAGCGCAGATGGACAGTCTCAATAAAACGAAAAATTCCGCCCAATTGGACTTCCTGAATCATTCAGGTCACATTCCAATTGGGCGGAATTCTATTTCTACCTATATTTATTATTTATCTTAGAATCCTCTTACAAATTCAGCAATGCCATCGCTGCCATTACCAGCACCAGTGCAAATTTCTTCTGGTTGCTTACCTTTTCTTTGAACAGGATCACGCTTCCCACACTGATCGCAAGAATCGTACCAACACTGGATACCGGATATGCAATGACTGCCGGAACGGTTTTCAGCGCGTCGAACATGAATTTCGAAGAGAAATAGTTCGGTACACCAATGATGAAGCCGTAGAACAGGTCCCATTTGCTGATCTTATTCTTTTCTTTGATAGTCAGAATGGTCGCACAGATCAATGCTACAAAAAATGTATATAACAGATAGTTATCTTTCAGGACCGGATTACCCACTTTGTCATAGATATTGGTCAGGGAATCGCAGAAGCCGCTGGATAACAGCATGACCACAAGCCAGATTTTCTTTCCGCCGGCATCTACGCTGTCCTTTTCAAACTGCATCATGACAATCGCCACCAGTGCGATCAGAATACCGATGATCTGCACCATTTTCGGAGACTCTTTAAATACTACCATAGCCATGATCGTCGGCACAAGAACACCCAGGCGGTTAAAGGTGCTGCTCAGCACAACTCCGTTTTCCCTCATGTTCCACTGCATGAATAAGAAACCTACGAGATACCAGATACCGCTGATCGCGCCGATTCCCAGAGTAAATCCGATCCCCGGCTCACTGGCAAAGATCGGAACTCCGCCCATATAATAATAGGAAAGCAAGGAACAGACCGCATAGTTGGCCATGAACATTGCCATGTTGTTGGATGTCCTTTTGTCACTGAATCGCATGATCAGCGTAATTGCCGTACTGCTGGCGATTCGCATAAATAGTGCAAACATACTCTTCTCCCTCAACGAGCGAGGCCAGCCCTCCGGCCCCGCTCAAAACTTTTGTATTTCTATTGTATTTCTTATATCTTTAAATTCCGCTTGTCATCAGTCTCACATAGAACTCCACGCATCTTACCAATGTTGCCACCGGAACGCGCTCGTTGTTTCCATGGATCATGCCGCGTTCTTCTTTGGACATCTTCATGGCCGAGAATTTGTATACGCGGTCCGTGATTCTGGAGTAATGTCTGGAATCGCTGCAGGCCATCATCAAATATGGTGAGATCAGCGCACCTTCCCATGTATCCGCAACTGCCTGGCAGAGCATGTTCCACTCTTTGCAGGATGTATCGGAATCCGGGGACGGATTGGTTCCATTCATAACGGAAACTTCGATATTCGGATTGTTCACCACTTTTTCCAGATATGCTTTCGCAGATTCTACCGTATCACCGCCGATGAGACGCAGGTTCATGCCCACGGACGCGGTCGGCGGAATCACATTGTATGCCTTGCTGCCTTCCATCTTCGTCATGGCGCATGTCGTTCTGATCATGGCGTTCAGCTCACCGCCGGACATCTTGCAGACCTGGTCAAAGAGGCCTTCAAAGAGCCACATGTTAGCAAATAAAATTTTGTATCCGAAGCTGGAATGACGTCCCAGCGTGTCTAACATTTCTTTCACCGGTTTTGTCAGATGACGCGAGAACGGATGCTTCTCCACATTCACCACTGCCTGGGACAACTCGCCCACGATGGTGTGGACCGGAGGTGTGGAAGCGTGGCCGCCGTTGCTCTTTGCTTTAAACTCCACGTTTACCAGACCTTTTTCTGCGGTTCCGATCAGTGCGCATTCCCCTTTCACTCCCGGGAATACATTCTCTACAACTGCACCGCCCTCGTCAACGACCATGGCGATGTGGATCCCCTGGTCCTCGAACCACTGAACCATTGCCGGACAGGAAGAACCATTGACCTCTTCATCTCCGCAGAATGCAAGATAAATATCATGATTCGGGGTAAATCCTTCTCCAATTAGCTTCTCAGCCGCCTCCATGACACCGCAGAGTGTGCCTTTCGTATCGAGAGTACCGCGGCCCCAGATCTCGCCGTTTTCTAAAATCGCCTCGAATGCCGGCTTATCCCACTGATCTTCTTCCACCGGAACCACGTCATAATGGGACATCAGGACAACCGGATCACCCTCCTGTTTGCCTTTCCAGTGGTAGAGAATGCCGTTCTTTCCGATGAACTGGCGGGTACAGGTCTCATGTACGTTCGGGTACACTTCCGGAAGTAGATTGCGGAATTTTTCAAACTCCGTCTCGTCGATCAGGTCCGGATCGGTGTAGGAGATGGTCTTACAGCGGATCAGCTCCTGCATATCTTTTACAATTTTTTCCTCATCCAGTTCCACCTTGTCTCCGGATGGCTTCAAGTTCTCTTTTGGAGTAAATTTTGCGGCCCGTGCTACCAGCACTGCTCCGAGAGCCGCAACACCGGCGCCGATGCCGGCTGCGATCCATTTCGCTTTCTTTCCCATAAGACTGCCTCCTGTCTATTTTATATTCACGAATTTTATCAAACGTTTCTTCACGATCAGACTGCGCTCGATCCTGCCTTGTTATGCAGTGGGTTCCAGACACCTTTGACATAGCAAATCAGGAACATCACAAACAAGAACATATTATGGGCGATCATGCACGCCCAAGCCGCCACCAGACCAAATCCGAAAATCTGGGTACAGATAAAGGTGCCGACAATTCGGATCATCCACATGCCAATAATATTGAACAGGAACGGCTCTTTTGTCTTTCCAACGCCCTGCATCATGCCTTCGATGATGATAGAAAAACCATAGAACGGTTCGGAAAGCGCCACCATTCGCAGGACGGTGGATCCGAGGGTAATGACCTCTTCACTGGAGGAGAAAATCTGGACCAGTGTCGGCGCAGCAAGAAACAGCGCGCCGCCGGAGAGAATCATCAGGCCAATCTCAATCGGAATAAACATAGATGCCAGTTTTTTCAGACGTTTTTCATCCTCGGCACCGTAGGCGTTGCCCGCCAATGTGGCCGCCGCCGTCTGCATTCCGTAGCCCGGGATGTAAAAAGCGGATTCGACGGTATTTGCGATGGTATGCGCCGCTGTGGCTACCTCGCCGAGGGAGTTGATCATGGACGCGAAGGCCACATAACCGAGGGATGTTCCGAATCTCTGGAGCATGTTCGGGAATGCCACTCGAAGACATGGCTTTAAAATCTGCATGTCCGGAGCCAGCTTCTGCCCCTTCGGAGAAATATTCGGATGTTTCCAGAGTACGATGGTGATCAGGATTCCGCCGATTGCAAATGCGATCGCACTGGCCACTGCCGCACCGATGACACCGAGACCTGCGCCCGGCATCAGGAAACTGCCGCCAAACATCGGTCTCGTCGGATAAATCAGCAGGAAGTTCAAGACCACGTTGATCACGTTGACAATCACACCGATCTTCATTGGCGTTTTCGTATCACCCGCCGCACGCAGGACCGTTCCAAAGATGATCGTCGCGGTTCGGAATAACATCGGTGTATATAATATGAAGAAATACTTGGATGCTGTTTCGCGGATCCCCTCTTTTACCTGCATCCAGGCCGGGATCACGCCGCTTAAAGAGAGCGTCGCCACGGTGCACACAGAGCCCACCACCAAAACGGTCAGAACCGCCTGGGCTACCGCTCGTTTTGCCGCTTCCTTGTTTCCTGCGCCCAACGCTTTCGCGATAAATGCAAGGAAACCGATGCTGAGGGCGGAGATGGAACTGTTGATCAGCCAGTTCACCGTCGTGGTCGCACCGACCGCCGCCGTCGCCTGGGTACCGAGGGCACCTACCATGGCAGTATCGATGTACTGGACCGCAGTCTGCATCAGTTGTTCCACCATCGTCGGCCATGCCAGACTCATGATAATCATGAACATATTTGTGTCCGTATTGCTTAATGTTTTCTT
This sequence comes from Lachnospiraceae bacterium, assembly GCA_017482945.1. GTDB lineage: Bacteria > Bacillota > Clostridia > Lachnospirales > Lachnospiraceae > Pilosibacter. Next base: position 14,521 of record JAFUMF010000067.1, on the reverse strand, counting down.
TTGCATATGAAACCTCGCTCAAAAATACATCATCAATTTATTATACCTAGAAATGGTACAAAAAGCAATTGTTATAAGGCAGGTACAGGTCTTGATTGCCTCATCTTCTGCCATGCATCTGGACTTCTTAATTTTCCCATGCTATAATTTCGCCAGGCAGCATCTGGCCAGACTTCAGAAAGCACGAGGCGATTTATGAGCATTTATGATATCTTTGAGACATTGAATATTTCCTATAAACAGATCGAACATCCGGCAGTTTTCACCATCGAGGAGTCCAAATTGGTGGACAAGGATCTCGGCGGCATCGGCTGCAAAAATCTCTTGTTGACCGACCGGCGCCGGGAACAGTTCTTTTTGGTACTCTTAGAACAGGACAAACGGGCCGACACCAAAGCACTGGCAAAACTCGCCGGCGTGTCACGCCTGGTCTTTGCCCACGCAGAAGAGCTTCTCGCTGTGCTTGGACTGACTCCGGGAAGTGTTTCTCCATTTGGAATCATCCATGACAAGAACAACGTTGTCACTTTGATCATTGATGAGGCACTGGTAGACGGAAAACTGCAATTCCATCCAAACGACAATACCAAGACGGTCCTCGTGGATTATGCCGATCTGATCCGATTCATCGAGTACGAAGAGCACCGCTATCTGCTTCTCCCTGAAACTCTGGAATCGTAGATTGGGCACCATCGTTCCATCCCATTCTATCGCAGCTTCGAAGCGATACATGTTCCTGTTTTCGTTGCACAAAGTCCACCCTCGCAGGTACAGCGGAGCTCACTTGGGAGCATTTTTCCCACCTCGTACATGCAAAGGATCGTCTCATCATAAGGAATCACCGGGTCAAAGCCCAGCATGACCATGTTGGCAGACATGACTGCATTTGACATGGCCGCCACATTCCGGCTGATGCAGGGGATTTCTGTCAATCCGCCCACCGGGTCACAGACCAGCCCCAGCATGTTTTGGAGGGCAAGGGATGCAGCTTTCATTCCCTGGTCGGCCGTTCCGCCAAGCAGCTCCACCACACCGGCTGCCGCCATGGCACTGGCCGCACCGTTTTCAGCCTGGCATCCGGCAACTTCCGCGCCAAACGTAGCCTGATTCGCAATAAAGGCGCCTGCAAGACCTGCTGCCAGAAGTCCCTTCACGATTTCCTCCCTCGTGCATCCCATTTCCTCGCCCACGGCCAGCACTGCCGCCGGGACAACACCGCTGGATCCGGCCGTCGGAGATGCAGTTACGATATTGTGAGCACAGCTGTTTTCCATCACTGCCACCGCATAGAACATCGCTTTGTCAAGATAACCGGTATTGACCGTTTTTACCGTCTTTTTCTGCTCTGTCATATTGGTGCACTGGTATGGAAGAAATCCAAACCGCTCCGTTGTTTCCGGATCCGGCGGCGTTGCAGCCCGTTTCATCACATCCAGCGTATGCTCCGCCTGCGCCCAGACTTCTTCTCTTGATGCCTTTCCAATGGAACATTCATAATCAATTGCCAGCTCCCACATGGAACTTCCACACTCTTTCGCGTATTCCAGTGCCTTTGCAGCCGTGGAAAAAACTGCCTGATTTTCCTTCTTCATTTCAATGGGCAGCACGACCTCCGCCTTACGGACATACCGCACGCCCGGCATGATTACCAATTCTTTGGCGGTCTCGGCCACATCTCTCCCGAAAAACTCGTCAGCGCAAAAAAGAATGGATCCATCCGCTGCTTCGTCTCTCTCCATTCTAGTCACACAGTTCGCAGCTTCCTTAAGCTTCTTCTCGATTGCCTCCGCATATTCTGCGTCACCGCACACATAAAGCTGCTCCCTGCTTCCATCCATATACACCGGAAATCCGTCCATTTCCACGATCTGGAACATGCCGCCACCGACAGAAAGTGTCAGAACCGAAAGTTCCACCTCTCCACTTTCCCCATAGACGTCGATCCTAGCCTCATTGGGATGTCTGGCGCTTAATTTCTCCTCCGCAAACGAGATCTCCACGCCCATTTCCTTCGCGATCCGAATAGAATCCTTCATCCTGGGCTCATCGTTTGGAAATCCAAGAAGTCCTCCGGTAAATCCAAAATTGGATCCCTGACCCACGCAGGTGCTGGGATAGGACCCCTGCGAATCATACACAACAACGGCCTTTTTTATTTCTCTTCCCCACAGACCCCGCGTCATTTTTCCGATCCGAGCACATCCGGCCGAATGTGAACTGGACGGCCCCGCCATCACTGGCCCTAAAACATCATTAAAAATACTGTGACTGATCATATGTAATCCCCCATCGGTTTTTTCCATATTTCTTTCTATTCTATCATATCAAAGATACTATTGATGGAAGATTATTGCAAGAAAAAAGTCCAAACTCCTGCCACACGCCATTTGTCAGAACCATAGGTTCTATGTTATAATGAAACATATTGCTATCAACCATGGAAAGGAACCGAATGAGAAGAAAAACATTCCCATCAGACGAGCAGGTCGCCGAGACCAGACATTCCATTTTTCATAAAAAAGTTCAAAAAGACATCCGCTGGGACAAACTGGACAACACCGCCCACCTGTTCCCGGTCATTGCCGGCGAACGCATGAGCAATACATACCGTATCAGCGTGACACTTACAGAACTGGTCGACCCGGAGCTTCTTCAGCAGGCTCTGGATATTGTGCTGCCAAGATTTGACGGCTTTAATCTGCGCCTGAGACATGGTGTTTTCTGGTACTATTTTGAAGAGAACGGAAAACCGGCCCCAAGAGTCGAGGAAGAGAAGAAATTCCCGTGCCGCTATATCCGTCCCAATAAAAATAACAGCTACCTGTTCCGCGTCAGTTACTATAAATACCGCATCAATCTGGAGGTATTCCATGTCCTTACAGACGGCATGGGCGGTTTCAACTTCATCAGAGAACTGACCTACCAGTATCTTCGTCTCCGCCACCCGGAACTGATCGCGCTGACCGGCGATTCCTTAAGCAGTGGTACGACCTTAAACCGCGAAGACAGTTTCATGAAGAACTACAAAAGGACTTCTCCGAAGCGATATAAGACTCAAAAAGCGTATCTGATCAAAGGCGAACATTTCCACAACGGCGAATTCGGCGTCATGCACGGCTATATCAAGCTCCATGAACTGAAAGCTGTGTGCAAACAGTACGGCGTCAGCATCAACGAGTATCTGGTTTCGTCCTATATTTGGAGTATTTACACAGAATATCTCCACGGCATGCCGTCCAAGCAGCCGATCCGTGTGGCTGTTCCGGTCAATTTACGACCATATTTCAACTCAAATACGACCAAAAACTTTTTTGCCATGATTTCTGCGGAATTCCATCCGGTCAACGACAGCTATACCTTTGAGGAGCTGCTGAAAATCGTTCAGGAAAGTCTCCGCAGTCAGCTAAACAGCGAACATCTGGAGCAGATTTTCTCCTACAACGTGTCCAACCAGAAACGCTGGTACCTAAAAATCGTGCCGCTGCCACTGAAAAACCTGGCCATGCGCCATGTGTATACCCAGTCGGCTCTGGCAAACACCACGACAATCACAAACGTAGGTGTCATTGAAATCGCTGAGCCATATAAACAATACATCGAACAGTTCCACGCATTCCTGGCGATCTCCAAGGGCCAGCACATCAAGGGAACCGTTTGTACCTATAATGGCACTCTGGTCTTCAGCTTCAGCTATGATTTAGTGGATCCGTCTGTCCAGCGCGGTTTCTTCCGCCGACTGGCCCAGGACGGTCTCCATATCGAAATAGAAAGTAATGGGGTTCATTATGGCTAAATGCAGAAATTGCAACATTGAAATTCTGGACGAGACAGAGTGCTGCCCACTCTGTCAATCCATTTTAGAACAGACAGACGCACTGGAAAATATGTACCCAGATGTGCGTTTTATGATGAAGAAGCTCACATTTTTCAGCAGAATCTACCTGTTTTGTGCGATTCTTTTACAGACAGTCCTGTTTTTCATCAACTGGCTCTATTTTGATGAAGTCGAGATCTGGTGGAGCGCCATTTCCGGACTGGTCCTTTTGTACATTTATGTACTTCTGCGCTATGCGATTCTCGGAAAATCGGGCTACAAGAGCAAAGTCATCATCTTATCCCTGATCGCGGTCCTCTCTGCCATTGCCATGGACCTGGCGACCGGTTACCGCGGATGGTCTGTGGACTATGTTCTCCCGGCCGGAATCATCATCATGGACATCATAATCCTTGGCTGTATGGTATACAACCGCAGGAACTGGCAAAGTTATATTATGTGGCAGATCCTGACGATCCTTTGCAGCCTGATAACGATCGTGCTCTATAGCGCAGGACTTGAGAGGAATGAGTACATCGCCTTTCTCCCGATGGCATTTTCCCTGTCCATCTTCCTTGGCACCATGATCATCGGCGACAGAAGGGCAAGGCTGGAATTAAAACGAAGATTTCACATTAATTAAATACGCCTGCAGGACCTGCCACAGGCAGCGCCCTTAGGATGTACGGCAATTGAAATGAGCGTCAGACAGGATCAGCGAATCCCGTCCGACGCTCGTTTTTATTTCCTACCACTCCTGGCTCTGAACCATTTCTGTAGCATCCCGATCTCCTTGTTTGTATTCTAGTTCCTGGGTTTTTATACTGACTTTCGTATGACTGGGGATCGAGGATGTTATAAAAGCATTTCCACCGATCACAGAATCGTGACCGATCACGGTATCACCACCGAGAATCGAAGCGCCCGCGTAAATCGTCACATGATCTTCGATGGTCGGATGTCTCTTTTTCCCATGCAGTTTCTGGCCCCCTCGCGTGGATAGAGCCCCGATAGTCACGCCCTGATACATCTTCACATGATCTCCGATCACTGCTGTCTCACCCACAACGATCCCTGTGCCATGGTCGATGCAGAAATACTTCCCGAGCGTTGCCCCCGGGTGAATGTCAATTCCAGTCACTGTGTGGGCATATTCTGTCATGATCCTTGGTATGAGAGGCACTCCAAGCAAATAGAGTTCATGGGCGATCCGGTTTACCATAATCGCATATAGTCCCGGGTAGGAGAAAATGATTTCCGGTTTATTGAATGCCGCAGGATCTCCGTCGTATGCGGCCTGGAGGTCTGTCTGGATCAGTTCCCGTATTTTTGTCAGCTGGTTTAAAAATTTCAGAGAGACTGTTTCTCCTTCTACAATCAACGCCTCTTCGTCTTTTCCTGCATGTTCCGGTACATATTTCAGGACAATTGCAATCTGCCTGCTGAGGTAATACAGCACATCCTCAAGCTGCATGGTCAGCTTATTTTTAACCGTGTACGTGCGGTAATTCTCATTGTTATAGTACCCGGGAAAGATCATATTCCGGATCTGATTTAGAATTTTGATGATACAATCCCTCTGTGGATGTGCGAAATTTTCAATCGTGTCGATATCCCTTCCCCGTCCATAGTCTTCTTCAATTTTTTCGATGATGTGATTGATCTCATGTTCCAACCTGTGGGGCATTCTGTTTCGTTTCCTTTCTTTCCTTCTTAATCATCAGTCAGCCATTTCCCTTAATTGCCGCCAAACAGCGGAGTGGATAAATATCTGTCTCCAGAATCGGGAAGCAGGACAACAATGGTTTTACCTTCATTTTCCTGTCTGCCGGCAAGAATGACCGCTGCTTTCAGCGCTGCACCCGAGGAGATTCCCACCAAAATACCTTCACTCACTGCAAAAGCCCTGCTCTCTGTAAATGCCTCCTCATCCTCAATGGCAATTACGTCATCATAAATGTTTGTATTCAGTACACTCGGCACAAATCCGGCTCCGATTCCCTGAATTTTATGGGCTCCCGCTGTTCCTTTCGAAAGTACCTGGCTTCCTGCAGGTTCCACCGCTACGATCTGAATGTCAGGATTCTTTTCTTTTAAATATTCGCCAACACCTGTAATGGTTCCTCCTGTACCGACTCCTGCAACAAAAATATCCACATTTCCATCTGTCTGTTCCCAGATTTCCGGCCCGGTAGCCGCCTTATGGATCGCTGGATTTGCCGGGTTTTCGAACTGACCTAAGATGACCGATCCTGGGATTGCTTCGTTCAGTTCTTTGGCTTTCGCAATTGCGCCTTTCATCCCCTTTGCACTTTCGGTCAGTTCGATTTTAGCTCCATATGCTTTTAGCAGATTTCTTCTCTCAACGCTCATTGTCTCCGGAAGCGTAAAGATCGCCTGATATCCCTTCACAGCAGCGGCCGCTGCAAGCCCGATTCCCGTATTTCCGGAAGTCGGCTCAATGATCGTCGCTCCTGGTTTTAGAATTCCTTTTTGCTCCGCATCATCGATCATGGCCAGTGCTGTCCTGTCCTTTACTGAACCGGCAGGGTTTAAACTTTCCAGTTTTACCAGGATTATTGCCTTTTCTGCATTTGCCTTGGCAGCATAACGGCTCGCCCTTAAGAGTGGTGTATTCCCAATCAGTTCCAAAGAACTTTCAATGATTTTCTTCATGTCGTTCCCCTCTCCTCTGCTTATTTATATGTTTATTCATATTCATTTCCTTTGTCCGTAACACATAAATTCGAAGGAATCCTGCCCACATGATTCTCTGGCTATGGCAGATTGCTTTTGTGCCATCCCCTACTGCAACAAAAAACAGGTACCATATGGTACCTGCTTTCTAGCCAAATGCCTGTTCAAAATCATTGATCAAATCCTTAATATGTTCAATTCCTACAGAGAGCCTCAAAACTCGGTCCGTAATTCCATTCTTGGCCAGATCCTCCGGCGGCACGTCGGCATGTGTCTGAGTCAGCGGATACGTGATCAGGGTCTCCACTCCGCCAAGGCTTTCTGCAAACTGTATCAGTTTGACTTTTTTTAAAATCTGCTCCACCAGTGCTTTCGATGTCACCTCAAATGTAAGCATCCCTCCAAAACCACTGGCCTGCTTCTTCATAACCTCATGTCCCGGATGTTCCTCAAGTCCCGGATAGATCACCCTCACAACCTCAGGCCGCTCTTTCAGCCAGTTCGCCAGCTGGATGGCATTTTCCTGGGCCTTTTCCATTCTGACAGCAAGCGTCTTCATTCCTCTTAAAATCAACCAGCAGTCAAACGGTGCCAATCCTGCACCTGTGGTTTTGATGATGTAACGGATTTTTTCTGCAGTCTCCTCAGCACCGGATACAACAAATCCCGCAATGGTATCATTATGACCGCCAAGATATTTCGTACCACTGTGAATCACAAGATCGGCTCCTAGTTTCAATGGAGTTTGGAAGTATGGTGATAAAAATGTATTATCTACGATCAGTAACAGATGGTTCTTCTTTGTAATTTCCGCGATCTTCTGAATATCCATCACATTCATCATCGGATTGGTCGGTGTTTCGATAAAAATCGCTTTTGTATTCTCTTTTATGTACGGCTCCGGATTTTCCTTGCATAAATTTACTCTTGTTATTTCTACACCGTTCTTACTACTGATGCTAAAAAATAACCGAACACTTCCACCGTACAAATCTTCATCTACAATTAAATGATCTCCCGGCGAAAACAATTCCATGACTGCGGCAATGGCGGACATTCCGCTGGAAAAAGCAACCGCATCAACACCGCCCTCCAGGTTCGCAACTATTTTTTCTACCTGCTCTCTTGTTGGATTTTGAAGTCGGCTATAATCATATCCCGTGCTTTGGCCTAATCCCAAATGTGCGAAGGTTGCTGTCTGATAAATCGGAAAGCTGATCGCTCCTGATTTGTCACAAGTGGTTTCCTTATGTTCCAAGTGAATACATTTTGTTTCGATATCGTATGCCATAATGTCCCTCCATTCACCTACCAATTTACTATGTTTTTAATTATATAGTGATTTCCGGCGAGGTACAAATATTCAAAACGGATGGAGTACTATAGGTTTTTCCTATATCAAAACCATCTCTTTCTTATTACAATTCCTCTGCATACCTCACATACTCCATCGCCTGTATATCATGAAGCAGCGTCTTCTTAAGTTCCTTATCTTTTACCTCCACTGTCATCGTCGCAGAAGGCCCTTCCCCCTTGATTTTATTCTTAGTCACATCGAACGAGGAGATCCGCACATTTTTCTGCCGCATTTCATCCATGAAACCTACCACACTCTTATTGGCATTAAATTCCAGATAAAAACTAAATACATTTGCACGTTCATGCACCATAATATCCACTTTTGTCAGCACTTTTAATGTCACGACAATTAAAATCAGAGCATAAACCGTTCCTTCCACAAATCCGGCTCCCGCAGCCAAACCAACGCATGCACATACCCAAAGACACGCAGCGGTTGTCAGTCCCCGTACCTGATTGCGTCCTGTAACCATAATCGTTCCTACGCCAAGAAAACCGACACCACTGATGACCTGCGCGCCCATCCTCGTAAGATCTGCTTTCGCATCAGGGAACGTCCGCATCAAATATTCGCTCGTCAACATCACAAGCGCGGATCCCATGCACACCAGCACATGCGTTTTCACGCCTGCGCTTCGTCGTTTCAGCGCACGGTCAATACCGATCACAAGACCTACGACCAGAGAAAACAGCAAGCGGATCCAGATTCCTGCGGCAGTCCAACTGGCCGCAGTATCCAAAAACCATCTCCACATATTTCATCCCCTCCAACAGTTAAAATTTTTCAGTCTCAATATCATGTTATGATTTGTGAAATAGTATTGTAATCATTGGTCAGTATGGTATCAATGCCCATCTCTAAAAACATTCTGGCTTCTTCCACATCATCAGACCAAAATACATTGCAAATGAGACCACTTGCATGTGCCTGGTCAACCATCTCCTGATTGAAATATCCCTTGACCAGTTGTACCTTTTTACATTCATATTTCATCGCACGTTCCAGAATGGACCACCGCTTTTCCTCGGTATCGCCTCCACCGCAGCAACGACAAATATCCGGAGCCATCTCTTTTGTAAGTTCTAGGACGCCATCGTCCCCACTCATAAAGTACACGTACTTTCTGCAATCATATGTATCGATCAGATCAATCATTTTCTGTAGAACTGTTCTGCTGTATTCCTCTCCGGCATATCTAAGCGACTTGATATGAATATTCATCACCACGTGGCAGGAAAATTTCTTTAGTATCTCTTCAAAGGTTACGATTCTCATGCCTTTGAATTTTTCACTATATTTCACGCCGAAATCATAGGAAAGCAGTTCTTCATAATTCTTATCGCTGACATTTCCCATTCCATCAGAGACTCGGTCAAGAACTGGATCGTGAATGGACACGATTTCTCCATCTTTTGTCGGCCACAGATCAAACTCAATTTCATCCGCCCCCATTGCAACAGCCGCGCCAAAAGCAGGCATACTGTTCTCCGGTGCAATGGTGCTAAATCCTCTGTGGGCACAAAATCTCGGATACGGCATCATATGATCTGGTCTGACAATGGCGCTGCCTGCCGGTCTGTATTTCCAAGGACGACGGCCTTGCTCGATATATTCATAATGAGCGGAAAGCGGATTTCCAAAACCGGCCGGTTTATAATATTTTTTCCTTACATCAATATCAACGGTCTCGATTCCCACACGGCTTTGCATGTGAACAAGCACGGTTCCGTCGGGAGCAACCACCATACTCCCACCGCCAATATCTGAATTTTCATTCATAGAAACAGAAGCGCGAATGACATAGGAATTCGTGTTATATGCCAGAAACTGCGTCATGATCTGAAGCGCCTGATGGGTATCACTGCGCTGATGGGAACAGTTGATGATCACATCCACATTCCTTCTTGCAATATTCGAGAATCCTTCATAAAAGTAATTATCGTAACACACCATAAAGGCAAAACGAATTCCTTCTATTTCTATTACTGTCGGTTCCGAAAACTCAAACGAATACTCACTGTCTAGTTTCATCTTCTCCACTTCTCCCGGAGTCAGATGCTGTTTATCGTATGTTCCAACGATCTCGCCCTGCCTATTAAAGCAATATGTGGTATTTCTAAGTCCACCATCTACCGTAGAACGTGCATTCACAAAACACATTGCATTGCATCGTTTCGCCGTTTTCGAAACATAGTCCAGAAGTCTTTGATTAAATTTCCGAACACTGATCAATCCTTCTTCCCTGGACTTTGCCAGACACGGAATATCACAAGACTCCGGCATAACGATGATGTCCATGGTTTCGTTACATTTCTCCAACAGCTTTAACTGCGCTTCAAAATATTCCTCCGATCTGCCAAAATCCGTCGAATACGCCGGCTGAATGATACATACTTTCACGTTTTGTCCTCTCCTTTCACAACGTTTCCCCTCTGAACATATCAAATGAGCTTCTGCCATACACATGTTGTACAACAGAAGCTCATTTTGTAAAAGAGAATTATTCTACATTCCAGGCTGAAACATCATATTCTTCCATATTGGTTTCAACTTTCACCGTCTCTCCCGGCTCCAACCAGAAATAGTTATCTTCTGCTACAAACTTGTCAGAAATATCTGCACATTGGAAATGTACACCGACGGCAGGGACATTGCCTTCATTCGTAATAACTGCCTTTCCGTTGTTCTTTTTTAACGATAGACTGGTTTTCGGAATACGGAACATGCATCCGGTTTCCTCGGAGAAATTCAGCCAGTAGAAGGTTCTGCCGACTCTGCATTCGTCCTTTGTCAACTCAATCGTAATAAACAACGGATTGGAAGCTGCTGCTTTCTCTGAAATTTCAATTTCACCGATTTTTTTCACAAATCCGACGGTGCCACTACCGTTCCATTCTCTGGATTCCTCCACCGAAAGCTCCTGATTATATACCTTGCAGACAACCTTCCAGTCACTTCCTTCCAGTGCTTTCGTATCGTCCAAAATATATACTGGAAGAACCTGTTTTGTTCCTCGAGGCTTCAGTGTTTCAAACAAAACACATGCATGAAGCGGCTCGAAACTGTCCTGAATAAAATAGTAGGAGCTCTTCGGTACGCCATACCAGTCGATGGTGGACCAGGATACTGCCGGGAAAACATCCGTCAATTTGTAATATACGACACCGGTTGCTTCCGGACGGCGGCTTCTGGCCAGTTCCAGTGTATGTCGAATCGTTGTCGTCTGGCATAACTGTGTGGAAATGATCATGTTATCCAGACTGGTATCCGGTAAAAACTCCGGAATATAGTGATGCAGAATCTCCATATCCTTTTTCTTGTTGAACACCGGTGTATGGTATTCGACATTTCCATCCGGAATCGGAGGCCACACAGCAAAGTCTTCTTCCGTACAATATTTCTGTACCGATTCCTTGTTCGGAGAGCTTGCAAAGCCAAACTCGCCGATAAACGGCGCCGTATAAGAAAGATTGTAGTCAAAATCATGCTTGCTCCAATATACCTTGTAGTTGTGACTGCTGCCTCCCCAAGGATCGTTTCGATGGAATGGACGGCTGCCATCCAGTTCATAAGCCAGACGCCCGATCATATCCATCGCTGCATCGGTCGGATGATCTGACTCATTGCCGCCGCACCACATACACAGGGAAGCTCTGTTTCTCAGACGAAGAATACTTCTTTGTACACCATCTCTAAGTACCTCTGCCGGCTGTACCTTCTGGCTGTCCCACGCAGTCGCAAACTCCTGCAGGACCATGATTCCATAGCGGTCACAATAATCATAAAACTCTTCTGTTTCCGGGATTCCGCCGCCCCACGCCCGTAAAAGCTGAATGTGCTGTTGTTTTGCGAGGCTTAAGAATCGTTCATATTTCTCTTTCGTGAAGCGCATACCAAAATCAAGGGTACACCAGTTGGCACCTTTAACAAAGATTTCCTGACCATTGACCACAAACTGCCAATTGTAAGTATCTTCTGCTGCCTGCCCCATATACGGACGCATTTCAATCGTACGCACACCAAACGTTAACTCTTTTTTATCCTGGATCCCTGCTTCATTTCTGAAAACAAGTGTTAATTGATACAAGTTCTGGTCGCCCAGATCGTTGGGCCACCACAGTTTCACATCCGGAATGGTAAATTCCAGACGCATCTTGTGATGCATGGAACTGGCATTCACCGAAACCACAGAATGGTATGCTTCCCCTTCAAAGTTGGACGGAGCAACCGAAATCTCCAGTTCTCCGGCAAAGCCGCCTTCCGGGCCTTCAAATTCTGTATACAGGTTCATATCGCCCTGTAAGCTTTCGGTGGTGATAAACGGATTGCAGATTTCAACTTCCGGAATTTCCTGCAGTTCCACTGATCTCCAGATACCAAGAGCCGGAATCTCTGCATAATGCCATCCGTAAACACAGTTAAACACCGTGGTATCTAACCAGCCCACATTGGTTCCCTCGTAAAACGGTCTCAACTCACCTTCTCGGAGTGTTCTGCGCAAAGGTGCAGGATAAAGCATCACCATCAGGGTATTTTCATCCTTTAAAAGTTCTGTTATCTCATACTCCGGTCCGCCAAACATCCCCTGATGACAGCCAAGCAACTGACCATTCAGCCAGATGGTGCAGCGATCACAGATGCCGCCAAAGACAAGACGTACTCGCTTCATATTCTCCGGTCTCGGGAAATTCTTTCTTAACCACCAGAAATGGGTACTCTTTTCTCTGGCAAATTGATCATTTTTCTCCACCGTCGGATCTGGAATCTTTCCTGCTTCCATCAGGGCCACATGAACACTTCCCGGAACCGTAGCCGGAATCACATCTTCCCACACACCATACACGCGGTCCGTGTTTCCATCCTGTACCATCTCCCATTCTCCATTCAGAGAAATCACTTCCGGTGCTTTATTTTCCGTCACAGCTGTTGCTTGAAATGGAATCTTTACGGCCTTAAGCTCTCGCATCCTGTTTCTGGGATTCAATCCTTCAAACTCAATCTGATCCAGACTTTTTACATTCTTCATCCGTAGGTCCTCACTTTCCAAATGCCTTTGCTCTCTCGTTTTTGCTTAAAAGCTTTGCTAAACGTATGAATACTGGAAAATCCTGTACCCTCATTGTCTTTCCTATTCTAAAATCTGAACCGGGATATTCAGAAGCTTAGCCACCACTTTTAGTTCTTCCACATAGTCTCCGTATACTCCGTGAATGTGATTGCAAGGATATTTCTCAATGAATTCGTCGGCAGAAATGTTACATTTGGTAAATGCGATCGGCCACGCCGGTGTCGCTGTATTTCCCAGTTCCTCCATCTTTTCCTGAGAAAACTGTACAATTTCTCCCGGAACGATCGTCAGATAATACTGGTCACCCTTACGTGCAAATCTTGCCATGGTCACTTTTCCCGGTGCAGCAAAGTGGTGAACACTTCCGCCGCCCGCCGGGTAATCCTTGGATTCCGGATAGAAGGAAACGTATTTCAGATTTTCCTCCGCGATCATGCTTCTGTTTGCATAGTAAGTGGCGTGAGTTCCGGAATTGCCAAAGAACCAACAATCTACAGATTTCTCATAATGACGCACATCCGCAAATAATACCGGCATTCCGGTGATATACTTTAAGATCTGCATGGTCAGCGCACCATCCATATCAGATTCCGTGGATGCCACGATCGGCTCGTGCGGGCCGTCCCAATCGTACGGATCGTTTAAAAATGCCTCTGCCACGTCCATAGTCACATACCAGTCGGTCAGATCGCCATGGGCTTTGATTCCAATAAAATCCAGTCCGCGCTCATCAATAATCTGACGCAGTGCGTAATAGGAGCGAATCTGATCTTCCAGTTTCTTTGGTGTAAAATTGGAATCATTGTAAGCGATATTGCCAACTCGCTGCTCCAGCCACTCTCTTGCAGCCGTCACCTTCTCCTGATCTACTTCATTGCCGTAACGCATAATTTCATACTGCTCAATATTTTCAACATCGATTCCAAACATTCTCTGCCACTGCGCCAGATTTGCCACTGTGGTGTACATACCCATCGGACGACCGCCAAAGTTACCGTAAGTCAAACCTTTCAGGCGATTTACTGCACATGCACCACGGATAAAACGCATGACCTTCTGAAGAACTTCTTCCTCTTTAATGGAGCCAAACACACGTGTATGCGGAACTTCCATCTGGTCTAAGGTGCCGGAAGCTGCCATCATTCCCACCATTCCGCATTCGGACGGGTGAATGTTGCAGAACAACAGATACGGGCCCGGTGCAAAATTCGTTGCCACAGCTGTGTACTGCGGGTAACACCAGATTGCATAGTTGAAAATTGTCATTTCAACGCCTGCATCCTTTAGCTTCATCGCCTGTTCTTTCGCCGCAGTGTTGGAATTAATCGGCTGGTCGCCCGCGATGACTTCCACGCATCCGGTTGCTTCCAGACACTCCTTAATTTCCGCCTGATACCGCATATTCATATCATGCTGCAGATCATGAAGGTAAGGTCTTCCGTCAGACATGGTCAACAGACCGATTTTAAATTTCTTCATTCGCGCTCATTCCTTTCAATTCTTCGATAATAGCAACTCCTGCACTGGTTCCCAGTCTCTCAGCTCCCGCTTCTATCATTGCAAGTGCATCTGCAATGGTTCT
>JAFUMF010000005.1 GCA_017482945.1 Lachnospiraceae bacterium | reverse complement strand
TGTTTCCTCCTTAATTTAAGTGTCCCCAGTCTCTCAGGTAATCTTCTTTTGTGAGAGCTGGTTTGAAGCCTGCTTTTACTTCCAGACCAGTTTCAGCACCGTCTGCAAGCAGGTCGATAGCGGTCATAATGATAGCTTTGGCAGATGTAATATATGCCAGCTCCTTATCCTCAATTTCATAATCAGGACAGTGAGCACCACCCTTAGCGCCGCCGATGTAAGCGTGTACAGTCGGCATCAGATGAGAGATGTCGCCTGCGTCAGTAGAACCGCCGTTCTGGCCGGCATATAATTCTACTTTGTCTTCACCGAGGATCTCGCCCAGGTTTCCTGCCATCAGTTTTGCCAGCGGCTCATACGGAATAACCGGAAGATAACCCGGAAGTTCTGTAATCTTGCACTGCGCACCAACAGCATAAGCACCTGCCTCGAGAGAACGGTTGACTTTCATACTAGCGTCAAGAATCGCTTCTGTTCTTGCGCCTCTAACATATGTTTCAATACGAACATCACTCGGAACGATATTTACTAAATCGCCGCCTTTTGTGATGATCGGATGAACACGGATGTGGTCTTCGTCACGGAAAGTTTCGCGGTTCGCATGAATCGCCATCATACCAAGTTCAGCTGCATTTAATGCGTTGATACCCATATGCGGGGCACCGCCGGCATGTGCTTCTTTACCGATATAATTGACAAGTTTGCCAACGAAACCGTTTGCTGGACCGCCTGCATTTGCTTTGATATCACAGCCATAAGTGGAATCTGTATGCTGCATTACCATAACGTCTACATCGTCCATAACTCCGAGTTTTACAAATTCCTGTTTACCGCCAAGGAAAGAGATCTTACCCTCTTCTCTTAATTTGTTGCGGTACTCAAGTTCCACGAACTCTTCACTCGGAACTGCCATAAGAGCAATATCGCCAAATAAGTCTTCCATAAGGTTGGCTTCTTTGATCGCGATCGCCGCACCTACAACACTGGCGATCTGACAGTTATGTCCACAAGCGTGTGCACCACCGGTAAGCGGATCTGCATGCGGATGCTCTGGAACAACAACTGCGTCAAGCTCGCCCATTAACGCAACTTTCATCTTGCTCTCTTTACCCTTCTGGGTAGAGATTACACCGGTGATCGCTACGCCGCTCTCGTACTCAAAACCGAGCTCGTCCATAATTGCCTGGAATTTTTTAGAAGTTTTGAACTCTTTATATCCAAGCTCAGGCTCTGCGAAAATCGAATCCCCCAATTCGATGATCTTATCACGGTTTCTGTCGATCGCCTCACAAGCGGCTCTCTTTAACTCTTCTTTCGAACGTCCCATGATATTCCCCTCCTTATAAATATTTTGGTTTAGGCTATAACTGCGCACCTTACCATAGCTTACAGTATAATCCAAACCAAAGCATTTGTCAACTATTACCTAAAATGACATATGAAACCAAGGTTCTTTTAGGCAAATTATTAATATTTTATTTTAAAACTGCCAAAATTCTTTTTTTTGTTCAGAAAAAAATACAAAATACAAAGGGTAATCTGTACAATCGTTGAGCATGGTGTTGCCAGTCCGAGCCTGAAAAGAGTCACGCCCGGCATTCGGCTGATGAGCCATGCCACCGGAATTCTCACGCAGAATGCACCGACCAGACCCTGGATCATGACAAAGAATGTTTTTCCACATCCGTTATAATAGCCGATAAAACAGAACAGGAAGGCAGTGAGCAGACAGTCGATGGCGTAGGATTTTAAGTAATCGGCGGATGCTGCAATGACTTCCACGTCTTTCGCGAAGATTCCGGAAAGCAGATCTCCGTGGAAAAATCCCAGATAAAACAGGATACATCCCGCGATCAAGGATGAGCCGATTCGATAGAACAGTGCTTTATTTGCCCGCTCCGGTTTCTTCGCTCCCATGTTCTGCGCCACAAATGCAGACATGGCCTGGGAGAATGAGGACGGCACAAGCATGATAAAGCCGCAAAGCTTTTCCGCCACACCGACGCCGGCTGACGCGATGACGCCCATGGAGTTTACGATGGCGATGATCACCAGGAAGGAAATTCCCACGAGAAGTTCCTGGAAGGCAATCGGGGCACCGAGGCTTAAAATTTTCAAAATATTCTTTTTACCGAAGCAAATATAAGAGCGTTTGAACTGGAACGGGAGTTTTCTCTTACTGATTATAAGAAGAGACAGAACTACACTAACTGCCTGTGCCAATACCGTCGCATATGCTGCACCGGCTGCGCCCATATGAAATACCGCTACGAGAATTAAATCTCCGACGATGTTTACCACACAGGCAAT
>JAFUMF010000066.1 GCA_017482945.1 Lachnospiraceae bacterium | reverse complement strand
GGTCAAAATAAGTGACCTCTCTTCCGGCCCATTTTGTATTCATGGACTTTAAAATTTCTTCTCTAGAAAGCATGTCAGTATAATTCAAATGTTACCTCCACCAGATGCTGATCGCACTGATCACCGCAAGGATCACCAGCGCACAGCCGAATCCGATCTGGATCAGGGCTGCGATTTTCTGCTTCTGGTCACGTTTGCTGCGTTTTAATTTGTATCTTCCTGTGGCCAGATTCAGCACAGCCGCCAGCAAGAAAATCACCGGAAAGAATGCCATATATTCTGCCGGATTTATAAATGAAACGGACGCCATAACAACGACCATGATACCGATGATGATATGAAGGGTATCGAGGGCCATGGACGTTCCTCTTACTTTGCGTCTTTTCTCGTTTCCAGCCATCTGTTATTTCTCCCAATCTATTCTTTTCCACAATTTCCGGGGCTACTGGACCATGACCTTCTTCCCAAGGATTTTGTGGACTCTCTCTATGATATCTTCTGCCGAGTAAATTTTCAATACCTCAAGTTCCATTTTTCTGGCACATATTTCCAAAAAGGCTCCGTAAAGGTCTCTGTAATCCCAATCGGCCTCCAGCTTCAGCTTCTTGGCCAGATAAGGGAAAATCTTCTCGGTATAAGTCCGGTATCCGGAAATCTTACTGATATCGTCTTCTTTTACATACGGAGTCAGATACAGCTGCAGTACAGCCATTTCCGACATCATCTTATCGAAATAGTACGCCTCGGAATACGGCATATAAATATAGTACTTTCTTCCTTCCAGACCATAGATCACCCTCATGGCGTCCATATAGCCAAGCTTCAAGTTTCGCTTCGCCTTCTCCCCGTCAAACTCCAGAATCCCTCCCAAGTTTCTTCTCGGAGCGATCCGGTGGACCGTCACATCATCCGGCAGATTAAACAGCTTCTCTCTGTCCACGCCGATTCCGTAGATCCGGATCACAATGATATCTTTATAGCCTCTGTCTGTCAGGACATTGATCGGCACGTTATTGATACTTCCGCCGTCCATATAGGTCTTTCCGAAGAGCTTATCATTCTTAAAGCCCGGAAAGTAGGAGCTCGCCAGAAGAATATCCTTCATGGTCCCCTCTGCCGCGGTCTTCAGATCAAAATTCACTTCTTTTCGCTCGGTGACAGAGAACGTCGTTGCAAAGCATTCCCGCGGGGAATTTCGCACTTTTTCCTCGTCCACCACTTCAGCGATCAATTTTTTCAACGGGTCAATGTTAAGTCCCCCGCCTTTGACTGCTTTTTTCACCTCTGCTGCCATTTCGGTGAAGTTTAAAGATCTGAAATCCATCTTTTTCAAGCTGTCAATGACCTTGGCATCCACATCGAGAACCATCGAGTAGTCCATGTTCTCCCAGACTTCCTCTGCCTTTTCCAGTTCGTCCATGCACATCATGACACCGTTTAACGCACCAACGGAAGTACCGGAAATGCCCTTGATTTTGACACCTGCTTCACGAAGAGCCCGCCAGGCACCGACCTGGTAGGCTCCTCTAGCACCGCCGCCCTCAAGGACGATTCCGTACTCCCGATCTAAATTGATTCTAGGTTTCATCTTTTGCAGCAATTTCAGTCACGCTCTTTACGAGGCCTGCCATGGACTGGATCTCAGACGGAATGATGATCTTAGTTGCCTTTCCGTCTGCAGCCTTTGCAAATGCCTCTAAACTCTTAATGCGGAGAACCGCTTCGTCGGCGCCCGCCTCTTTGATCATGCGGATACCATCGGCATTGGCCTGCTGGATCTTAAGGATCGCCTCAGCCTGACCTTCTGCCTCTTTGATCCTCTTCTCTTTTTCCGCTTCTGCGTGAAGGATCGCAGCTTCTTTATCAGCCTCCGCATCAAGGATCGCAGAGCGCTTTTTACCTTCCGCCACAAGAATTGTGGATTCTCTTTCACCTTCTGCACGAAGAATTGCCTCACGGCGTTCACGCTCGGCCTTCATCTGCTTCTCCATGGCATCCTGGATCGCTGCCGGAGGAATAATGTTTTTAAGCTCCACACGGTTTACCTTAATGCCCCACGGATCAGTTGCCACATCAAGAGCCGCACGCATCTTTGTATTGATGGTCTCTCTGGAAGTTAATGTCTCATCAAGTTCCAGGTCACCGATGATGTTACGGAGTGTGGTCGCTGTCAGGTTCTCGATCGCCATGATCGGATTCTCAACACCGTATGCGTAAAGCTTCGGATCTGTGATCTGGAAGAATACAACGGTATCGATCTTCATGGTTACGTTATCTTTTGTGATAACCGGCTGCGGCGGGAAGTCCACAACCTGCTCTTTTAAGATCACGCGCTTTGCAACGCGGTCAATGAACGGAGTTTTAAAATGGATGCCCACATTCCAGGTGTCAAGGTAAGCGCCAAGACGCTCTACTACCATCGCCTGTGCCTGAGGAACAATACGGATACAGGAAGCAAGTACTATAAGTACGACTAAAATAAGTATAATCACTGTAAGAAACGGTATCATAGTTTTTCCTCCTTGATTCTTTCTACAATTAATTTTACACCACGGATATCTTTGATCAGGACACTCTCGCCAACCGGAATGACCTGTTTCTCGTCTTCTGCTCTGGCGGTCCATTCCTGTCCGTTGACCACGGCCGCTCCCTGAGAGAGCTCATTGTTGATTTCCGCTGTTACTCTGGCTTTCTTTCCGATCAGTCCCGCCACGTTGGTCTTTACGGTGCCTTTGTTGATAAATTTTGTCGCAAAAGGTCTTGTAAAGATCAGTAAAATACAGGAAACGATCAGAAACATTACCAGCTGTACTTTGACAGAGGCGCCAAATCCTGCAGCAAGGAACGCCGCCAGGGAACCTCCGGCAAACCATATGGTAGTCAAAGCCATCGTATTGATCTCGATGATCACGAACAGTACAATGGCCACAAGCCAGCCAATCATTGCCATATTTCCAACCCCTTTTTATGCATTACTAAGTTGTCAGGAACTAGTTCTGCGCCTGCTCTATGCGCGGCGCTGTCTGGCCGTTTCGAACATCAGGATCGATGCGGCGATGGCAGCATTCAAAGATTCCACCTTTCCTGCCATCGGGATCTTCACCCATGTATCAGCCATATTGGAAAGCTCATCCGTGAGACCATTTCCCTCGTTTCCGATCAGGAAACCGATGTCTCCGGTATAATCTTCCGCTTCATAATTATTTTTTCCACCCAGGTGAGCCGCAAACAGGCGGATTCCTCTCGCCTTCAGCTCTTCCACTGTCTGGAAAATATCATCTGTATAAAAGAACGGAACGCGGAACACAGAGCCCATGGTGGAGCGGATCACCTTCGGATTGTAAATATCCACAGTGTCCCTGCTCATGATCAGCCCAGTCATGCCGGCGCCCTCTCCAGCTCTTAAGATCGTGCCCAGATTTCCCGGATCCTGAAGATTCTCTAAGATCATCAGATGGGCGGCACCGTCTGCGCCGAGGATGTCGTCGATGCCATATTCGTACTGTCTGATCAGCGCCAGAACACCCTGCGGGGTCTGGGTATCAGACATGGCCCCAAATACAGAATCTGTCACCACTTCGTATTTCGGATAATCGGCAAGAAATGCTTCACTTTCCGGATTTTTCAGGAAACTTTCCGAAACATAAAGCTTCTCTGTTCTATCCTTTGGAAGTTCCGCCACCATGCGGACTCCTTCCACAACGAAAAGTCCTGCCTCATTTCTGGCTTTCGCCTTTTTCTTTAACTCTATGACCGTCT
>JAFUMF010000065.1 GCA_017482945.1 Lachnospiraceae bacterium | reverse complement strand
GCGAGCCATGATCATTCTGGATTACAAAGACCGACGCCCGATCTACGAACAAGTCATCGAAAAACTCGAAGAACTCATGCTCTTAGGAGTTCTAAAAGAAAACGACCCAATGCCGTCGGTCAGAAGTCTGGCGATGGATCTTTCCATCAATCCAAACACCATCCAGCGTGCATACTCCGAACTAGAGCGACGCGGATACATCTACGTGGTAAAAGGCAAAGGAAGTTTTGTGGCGGAGAACAGTGCGATGAAAGAAGATAGAAAACGAGATCTTTTGATTCAAGTCAGTGAGATCATTGACGAGGCAATCCGCTTAGGAATCCCGAATCAGGAGATCAAGAATATGGTAGATATCCAGTACAAGGCAGCAGAGAAACAAACAGGAGGTGGAGAAGATTGATAGAAGCCAGAAACTTAACGAAAAAATTTGACAGCATCATGGCTGTTGATCATATCAATGCGAAGATTCGCGACGGCTACGTATTTGGCTTGATCGGAACCAACGGAGCCGGCAAAAGCACATTCATGCGGATGGCATGCGGAATCTTAAAACCAGATGAGGGAACCATCCAGATCGACGGAGAAGACGTATACGAAAATCCCAAAGTAAAAAGCAGATTCTTCTATATTTCCGACGAACAGTTCTTTTTCGGAAATGCGACCCCGCTGGAGATGATGAAGTACTATAAGACCATCTACCCGGCGTTCGATGAAGTGAGATGTGGAAAACTGCTGGAATCCTTTAGCTTAGACAAGAGAAGAAAGATATCCACATTCTCGAAAGGCATGAAGAAACAGCTTTCTGTCATCCTCGGTCTCTGCGCCAATACGGATTATATTTTCTGTGATGAGACATTCGATGGCCTTGATCCGGTGATGCGTCAGGCGGTGAAGAGTTTGTTTGCCAACGACATGGCTGAGCGTAACCTGACTCCGATCATCGCATCCCATAACTTACGAGAACTGGAAGACATCTGCGACCATGTGGGACTGCTCCACAAAGGCGGTATCCTTCTTTCCAAGGATCTCGATGATATGAAACTGAACATCCACAAGATCCAGTGTGTATTAAAACCTGGAATGAAAGCAGAAGAGTTAGTTGCTCTTGACAAGCTTAAAATCGAATACAGAGGCAGTCTTGCGACCATCACAGCAAGAGGAACAAGGGAAGAAATCGAAGCGCTTATGACATCTTACGAGCCGATTTTCTTTGAGATGATCCCACTGTCTCTGGAAGAAATCTTTATCAGTGAAACGGAGGTGGCAGGATATGACATCAAGAAACTTATTTTTTAAGTTGATGAAAGAAGACTTAAAGCGAAAAGTCTGGGCGATTGGTCTGGCGTTCCTGTCATTCTTTTTCTGGATGCCGGTCAATGCGGCAATGAGTGTCAGTGAATTGCTCCAGTAGTACAATCGCTGGATTACGAATGGAACAACCTTTGGTGAGGGAATCACAGCCGAGAGCAGACTTGCCGAGCGCTTACTCGATATCGTGGGATCGACGGTAGGACTGGCAAATGTCATGAACATTGCAACCATTGCTGTGTCAGCGATTATCATGGCATTGACAGGATTCATGTTCCTCCATTCCAGAAAACAGGTGGATTTTTATCACAGCATTCCGATTCGCAGAGAATTGTTATTTGCAGTGAAATATCTGGATGGAATTCTGATCGTTGTGTCCATGTACCTGTTAAATATGGTTTTAGCGATTGGCGTTCTTGCGATCAACGGAATTGAGCTTTCTACTCTGATCCCGGTAAGTTTGACTACCTTTGCGGTTCATGTTGGCGGATTCCTGATCAACTACGGCCTGATGGTAATTGCGGTGATGTTAACAGGTAATTTCTTTATCTCCATTTTAGGCGGAATCGTTCTCTTTGCTTACATTCCGGCTGCGATCGCCCTGGTTCAGGGACTGATGTACCTGTTCTTTTCGACCATCAATACCAGAGGGATCAGCATGGAAACCTGGATGATCAATGGTTCTCCGATTTCCTACTATATAAATATGGTGGTGGAAGGTTCCGGCATGGAGCTGGAGAAATATGGAACACTGCTTGATTCTGTGGGAATAGCAGGAATCGTCGGTCTTATCATGGCTGTGATCGCACTGTTTCTTTATACCAAACGTCCATCCGAGTCAGCAGGGAAATCCATGGCGTTTAAGATCACGAAAATGCCGATCAAGATTCTTCTTGTGGTGCCGATCACAATCGCAGCGGCGATCCTGTTTTGGAATATTTACTACAGTCTGCCGTGGGCAGTCTTCGGATTTATCATCGGTCTGGTAGTGACCCATGCCATCGTGGAAATTATTTACCATTTTGAATTCAGAAAACTCTTTGCCAATCTGCCGCATATGGGAGTTTCAGCAGTGCTGGCACTGGCAGTTATTGCGGTGTTCCGTTTTGACCTTGTAGGCTATGATACGTATAAGCCAGAAGAAAGTAAATTTAAGGGCGCATCCATTTATGTGAGCAATTTCAATGACTGGAACGATTACGGACTTCCGTACCAGTATGGAAGCGGAAGTGGTATGCATCAGAGCTGGAGATATATGAGCGGTGATGAGTACGCAGCGAATAACATGTCTGTGACTGATTATGACATAGTTTCCAGAATTGCAGATGCAGGTATCAGCGATGCACAGTGGGCAAAAGAGTACCGGTATTCCGGTGAAGATATCGTTCGTGATGAAGGCTTTTGGACTACGATGGAAATCGGTTATCAGCTGCAGAATGGAAAGACTGTTTACAGAAATTATCATGTAAATGTGACAGAACTTCTAGATGTCTTTGAGGCGCTGTATACAACTGCAGAATATAAGAATGGTATAAATCCGGTTCTTTCTTACGATATCGACAATATTTCCGGAATTTACGAGGCAAAACGTTCTGAAATTCAGGAAGTAAACGCTGATAAAGCGCTGCAGGAGAAACTCTTAAACACATACAAAGAGGAAATGATCGCACTGACTCTTGAGGAGCGTGCAAATGAGACTCCGGTGACATCCTTACGATTCCTTACTCTTGCAGAGTACGAATATCTGACTTATGTATCTCATGGAAGAAGCGTGAATTTCACCGGTGATTTTCGGATCGAAGATATGAACAACGTAAATTTCTTCCCGGTTTATCCGTCCTTTACAAAAACTCTTGAATTGTTAAAGGAAGCCGGAATTGACGACTTTGGTCCGGTAGATGTGGATGATGTGGAGCGCATGGAAATCTACAGCGATTACTATACCGACGAACTTGCATATTATGATGCTGTTGGTAATTATTACGAGGATCAGGTATATGCACACGGTATTGTGGAATCTACGTACGCAGTGCCGGTTGCTTCCAATGAAGGAATCCGTACCATTGACCTTAAGGATGATGGAACTGCGGAAATGAGAGCGTTGATGCAGGAAGTTCTCGATGTGGCAGTGAGCCATGAGCTTGCAGTGATGAACGGACTTCAGGGAATCGAGTACGGAATTACGGTTCGCGTTTACATGAAGGAGGATAACGAGGGAAGAAGAGAAGCGGATCAGGAATTCGTTCCGTATGTATTCGCTCCGGATGAGATCCCGCAGTTTATCAAAGACGCGTACGAGTATGAGACCAGAGAATCAAAGAATGTAAATTATGGATTAAACTTTAGCGCAGAAAAGTAATTGACTTTGTTCCCTGGATTCGTTAAACTAGTACTATATGTAGTTTGAAAGGGGAGCATAGATTATGGCATTTTTAAATGAATTAACTCGTGGTCTTAAAGCAACAGGCCAGACTGTGGCTCAGAAAACAAAAGAAATCGGTGAAGCTGTTCAGGTGAAGTCCCAGATCAACACAGAGAAGGAGACGATCACAAGACTCTACGCATCCATCGGTAAGCAGATGTTCGAATCTGGATGTGAAGAAGCGGAGAAGAAATTCTTCACAGAATTTGCTTCCATCAGAAAAGCAATGAACAAGATTACTGAGTTAGAGGCAACTCTTACAGATCTGGATGGATGTATTTCTTGTCCGGAATGTGGAACAAGAATCGACAAGATCTCTAATTTCTGCATGAAATGTGGTGCTGCGATCGAGCATAAGGCAAAAGCTGATGAAGCAGTGGTTGAGGATATGACTGAGGCTGAAACAGCTGAGGAGACAGTGGAAGTTGAGGCTGAAGTTCAGATGGAAGAGGCTGAGGCAGCTGTTGAGACAGAAGCTGAAATCTAAGAAAACAAATTCTACATGAAATAAAAATGGAGAGTACCAATCTGGTATTCTCCATTTTTTTTCGAAGGATCAGCCTTTGCCGTTCCAACAGTATGTACATAATTTCGAAGGATCAATTCCAATGGAATCGATCAGGTCATCAAGGCGGTGGAAGCGAAGGGTCGTGAAGTTCAGTCGTTTTCTGATCTCATCGACCATTTCCTGGTAGTTGCTGCTGTCAGGATTGCTGTAGTCTTCAAGTATTTCTTCGGAAACATGTTCGCCTTCGCGCTCTCGGATGATTCTTCTTGTGATCAGTTCGTATTCCGAAGTGGAGCGGGAGAAGGCAAGGTACGGGCACGCGTACATGATCGGCGGACAAGCCGGTCTTACGTGGACCTCCTTTGCGCCGCTTTCATATAAGAACTGTGTGGTCTCACCGAGCTGTGTTCCGCGTACAATGGAGTCGTCGATTAAAAGAAGGCTCTTATCGCGGATCAAGGCATCGACCGGGATCAGTTTCATTTTCGCGATCAGATTTCTCTGCTTCTGGTTGGTCGGCATGAACGAACGCGGCCATGTTGGGGTGTATTTGATGAACGGGCGGGAGAACGGAATACCGGATTCGTTGGCATATCCGATCGCATGGGCCAGACCGGAGTCAGGAACACCTGCCACGCTGTCGACACGGATCCCTTCATTATTATCATGTCTTGCCAGAAGTCGTCCGCAGTCATAACGCATTTTTTCCACGCTCACACCTTCATAGCTTGCGGTCGGATAACCGTAATAGGCCCATAAAAATGCACACATTTTCATTTCATTCCGCGCAGGACTCAGAACCTCAACGCCATCTGCGGTAATATAATCAATTTCTCCAGGTCCCAGCTCAGAATAGTGGTGGTAACCAAGATTCAGGTATGCAAAGTTTTCAAAAGAGACACAGAAGGCATCCTCTTTTTGTCCCACAACGATCGGTGTACGTCCATAACGGTCTCTGGAAGCATAGATGCCGTGAGGAGTCAGAAGCAGGATGGACATGGATCCTTCGATGCGTTCCTGTACTGAGAGAAGTCCCTCCACGATGGAGTCACACTGGTCGATCATGGCAGCGATCAGCTCGGTGGAGTTGATCTTACCGCCGCTCATTCCAAGGAAATGAACATGACCGTTCTGGTAAGTCTCTTCGATCAATTTCTGTTTATTTGTGATCACTCCCACAGTTGTGAGGGCATATTCACCCAGATGGGACTGGATCAGAAGTGGCTGTGGGTCCATATCAGAGATACAGCCAATACCGATAGTACCTTCCAGGTCATCGAGATCACGGTCGAATTTCGTTCTGAAAGGGGTATTTTCAATGTTGTGGATGGTACGCTGGAATCCGTTTTCTCCATATACGGCCATACCGCCGCGTCTCGTTCCGAGATGGGAGTGGTAGTCTGTGCCAAAGAAAAGATCCATCGTACAACTGGTTTTTGAAGCTACGCCAAAATAACCGCCCATTACAAGTCTCCTTTATCATAATAATTGTTTCAAGCAATTGTCATGGTCTTCCAAAAAGAAGAACAACACTATCTTATCATAATTTTAAATTGAATAACAATAGAAAAGCGAACTGGAATCCGACGAAAATTGAGCGAAAATTAGTGAAAACATCGGCAAATTGCCTAAAAGCAGGGAGAAAGCAAGCATAGAAATCCTTGTAACCTTCGTTTTCTTGTGCTAAACTAAGAACAAGTTATGTACATAGATCCTATGAACATGGCAGACACCATATGGAAACAGAAAAATATTAGACAGCAGGAGGTAGATTATTATGGGAAATCACAAACAGAACCTGGAAACGATCTGTATTCAGAGCGGATGGCAGCCAAAGAACGGTGAGCCGAGAGTCCTCCCGATTTATCAGAGCACGACGTTCAAATATCAGACAAGTGAGCAGATGGGCCGCTTATTCGATCTGGAAGAAGATGGATATTTCTACACAAGACTTGCAAATCCGACCAATGATGCAGTGGCGCAGAAAATCTGCGAGCTGGAGGGTGGTGTGGCCGCAATGCTCACATCTTCCGGTCAGGCAGCGAACTACTACGCGGCCTTCAATATCTGTAACGCAGGTGACCATATCATCAGTGCAGCGACCATTTACGGCGGTACCTCCAACCTGTTTACTGTTACAATGAAAAAACAGGGCATCGATGTGACACTGGTAGATCCGGATGCATCCGAGGAAGAGCTTGAGAAAGCATTCCGCCCGAACACAAAAGCTGTATTCGGCGAGACGATCGCAAACCCTGCGCTGGTGGTTCTTGATATCGAGAAATTTGCCCGCCTTGCACATAAACATGGGGTTCCGCTGATCGTGGACAATACCTTTGCAACTCCGATCAACTGCCGCCCGTTCGAATTCGGTGCAGATATCGTTACACATTCCACAACGAAATATATGGACGGTCATGCGATGAGCGTTGGCGGATGCATCGTTGACAGCGGCAATTTCGACTGGGATGCTCATGCAGAAAAATTCCCGGGCCTTACAACCCCGGATGATTCTTACCATGGAATCATTTATACACAGAAATTCGGAAAGAAAGCGTACATCACAAAGGCAACTGCACAGCTGATGCGTGACCTTGGCTCCATCCAGAGCCCGATGAATGCCTTCTTATTAAATATCGGTCTCGAGACACTTCACCTTCGTGTTCCGCGCCACTGTGAAAATGCACAGAAGATCGCAGAGTGGCTGGAAGCACGTGAGGATGTGGACTGGGTAAATTATCCGGGACTGAAAGGGAATAAATACCATGCTCTGGCAGAAAAATATATGCCAAAGGGAAGCTGTGGCGTAATCTCCTTCGGATTAAAGGGCGGAAGAGAAGCTGCCGGCGAGTTCATGGATAAGCTGAAGCTGGCTGCCATTGTGACTCATGTTGCGGATGCAAGAACCTGCGTTCTTCACCCGGCGAGTCACACACACCGTCAGCTCACCAACGAGCAGCTTGTGGATGCAGGCGTTGATCCGTCCCTGATCCGCTTAAGCGTTGGTATTGAGAATGCCGATGATATTATTGAGGATATCAGACAGGCATTAGAAGATTAAGGTTAGGTTTTATTGAAAGGCTGCCTGAAACGGAATGGTAACAGGCAGCCTTTTTAGAAGATGGAGGATGTACATGGTAGATGTGAAGGGAAAAAGTAAACGTGGATTAGTCCGGTTGGTCTTTGGACGATCAATGTTTGTGATCCTGTTTACATTGATACAGATCATGACAATAGTCTGGCTGTTTATGAGGATCGACGACAGGTACCGTGCCTATGGGTACGGAGCAATGGCCATTTTGGGCGCGATTCTGGCGATCCGGATTTTAAACGAAAAGCAGAATGCAAGCTTTAAAATGGCGTGGCTGGTGCCGGTGCTGCTGTTTCCGGTGTTCGGCGGTCTGTTCTACATGTTTGTACAGCTCCAGCTGGAGACGAAGATCCTTGCAAAGAGGATTTCTGACATCCATTCCAGGACAAAACACTATCTTCCACAGAATCAGGCGATTTTTAAGAAGTTAAAAAAAGAGAGCCGAAGCAATTCCAATATGGCAAGATTTCTGTTTGAGTGCGGTGGATTTCCGATTTATGAAGATACGAACTTTAAGTATTATCCGCTTGGAGAACTGTTCTATGAGGACATGATGCTGGAGCTTAAGAATGCGAAGCAGTTCATTTTCCTGGAATATTTTATCATCCAGCCCGGCATGATGTGGGACAGCATTTTGAAGGTTCTGGAGGAAAAGGCGGCGGAGGGGGTTGAGGTCCGTGTCCTTTATGACGGAATGAATGCATTTTCCAACCTGCCACATGATTATCCAAAGGAATTGAAAGAAAAAGGGATCCAGTGCAGGATCTTCAATCCGATCCGGCCGGCGGTTTC
>JAFUMF010000064.1 GCA_017482945.1 Lachnospiraceae bacterium | reverse complement strand
AAGGCACTTGCTTATTCTCAGGAAAACGGACTCAATGAAAGCAATCTGCTGACAATCGTCGGCCTGTTCCAAATGGACACAGAGACCCTTATGACGGCCGCATCCCTCTCCCAGTGGTTAAACATCACCAGCCGAAGCTGCAACCGAATCTTGCAGCAGCTTTTGGACTCCAATTTAATTGAGGAAATCGAATCACAGAAACAAGAAGGAAAGGGCCGCCCGACGAGACAGTACCGTTTTATCAAGCAGCGTTTTATCCAGACCTTTTTCTAAAAAAGAGCGCGGCCACCGGACTTTTTATCATCCGATGGCCGCTATATTTGTTTGTACAGTTTAGCTTAATAAATGAGTTTCTTCTATAATAATAAGTCTCTAAATTAAATTGCTGCAAGTGCTTTACCAAGCTCAACGCAAGCAGCAAGAGCATCATCGTCCGGCATTTCCTGGCAGATCACACCTTCTCTTCCAACGATCTCAGCGCCTGCTGTCATCATACGCTCTTCCCAGTCTCTCATCCACTGGCCGTCTCCCCAGCCATAGGAACCGAACAGACCGATCTTCTTGCCAGCAGCAAAGCTTTCTACTTCCATTACGAACGGCTCCATCTCGCCTTCCTCAAGAACCTCAGCTCCCATTGCCGGACAGCCCATTGCGAACGCTTTTGCTTCCTTCAGTTCATCCATAGAAACAGAAGAAACATCTGTCACAACAGCTTCTTTTCCAGCCTCTGTGATTCCCTGACCAACTGCAGCCGCCATTGCAGCAGTATTTCCTGTCTGACTCCAGTAAGCAACAATAATCTTTTCCATCTTTCTTATCCTCCTAAATTTGCGCAACTAATTGTCTGCGTCTCATAATATTATAAAATGCCATAATATCCTTCACTCCAGAGCCGTTTCCAGCCATCCGGATCACGGCTTCTCTCGCATGTTCATATGCAAGAAAGATCCGTCTCGCACGCTCAACATTTCCGTAAACCTTCCAATATCCGGAATACAGAAAGTTCTCACCCTCATTCTCAATGAAACCGATCACATCCTCCGGCGGATACTCGAGCAAGAGCCCAACTTCATGCGGGAATTCCTCAGTTCCCTCCATATGGGCCTGATACCGCACTTCCAACTTGGCAAGCATATCCTCCAGTTCCATATTCCGGTAGCCGAATACTTCCATCAGCGCCCGGACATTTTCCTGTGCCAGATAACGTTTCAGCTGTTCTCTTCGATAAACCAGAAACGCCACGCGATCCTTCCATTCATACAGCACATGACAGGAAATCTGTGAATCTTCAAATAAGTGAAATACTTCGGCTTTCTGATCTGCACGCACATGAAGCAGGTTCGAAATTTTTACGCCCGTCAAAATCGGAGCACACTGCAGTGAAATCTGAACATCGACCGCATTCATATCCAGCTTCTTCATAATGCAAAAAGTTTCATCACTCAAATCCTGTCACCGTTCCTTTCAAAAGTCTTATGCACTGTGTCTTTCAAGAATTTCAGTTAAAGCTGTGCTGCTGCTTGTATGACAGCGAATAATGTCCGTTTTACTCTCATCAACTGCGTCCTGGACGCAACGGATCATTTTGTGAGAGACCGTACTGGTAAACATGATCAGGAGATCTGGACATCCGATCTGTTTATCCAGGCCAGTACACATCTGAGTGAATACTTTTGCCTTATATTTGTAGCTTTTACAAATATCCTTATACTGTCTGACCATACGGTCGTGTCCTCCAATAATAACAACGCTCATCGTCCATACCTCCTGTTTTCTATATAATATTACCGTTATTAACAATATTCATTCCGTTAGTTAGTCTTATCTAACTCCTTGTATATAAGTTAGCATAGACTAACCAAAATGTCAATCCTTTTTCTTTCTAATTATCAATTTATATAATTTGACCACTGGAAATTCCTATGATATAATAAAAAGAAACCAAGACTTGCATCAGGGAGGAGTACTACTTGAAAATTCAGGAATCAGCAGAAAACTATCTGGAAACTATTTTAATGCTGAGTAAAAAGCAGCCATATGTTCGTTCCATCGACATCGCCAACGAGTTAAGTTTCTCAAAGCCAAGCGTAAGCGTTGCTATGAAAAACCTTCGTGCCAGCGGACACATTCTGGTCGACGATGCCGGTCATATTACTCTGACCGAAGCCGGCCTGAGCGTGGCATCCGCTGTTTTGGAGCGCCATAAAGTCCTGTCTCAGATGTTGATCAACCTGGGTGTTGATCCGGAAATCGCATCCGAAGATGCATGCCGCATCGAGCATGTGATCAGCAGCGAAAGTTTCGAAGCAATCAAGGCTCATATTGAGCAGCATGCGCACAACTAAATAACTCAAAAACTACGAATGCCCTGGAATCGTCTTCCAGGGCATTTTCATTATGTAAATCTTTAATTAATAAATCCAACCAAAACTCCCATTGTGATCGTCGAAAGGAACGTCACACTGGTGAAGCCCGCAATGACCATTCTTGTGGCGATTTCCCGGTTCAGCACTTCTTTCTCATACGGATCTTTCACAAGGAACCCAATAATATCCTGCGCAAGCATCATATTAAGCGGAAATCCGACCATGACATTCAGGCAGATGGCATAGCTCATCTCACGGCTGAAGCCAAAGAAGCGGCCAAACAAGAACGAGTTAAGCGTCACACTAAGCACTTCCACAGAAAGTACACATACCATTGGAACCATCATCTTCATAAAGAGCTCCGGTGTTGCCGAAGAAAATCCTTCCAGAGCCATCGTCATCATCATAAGCATCAACATGCCCTGGCTCTTAGACTGATCCATAATATTCTTATATAAAAATCCAACTTTCGTAAGAAGCACACCAAGAAGTAAGCAGAACACATATCTGGACACACCGGTCGCCATCTCCAGTCGGCTCGCAAGCCATGCGGTAAAAAAGAACCGGAACAGTGCCATATAAGCGGATTCCGTTCGAAATTCTTTCCCGCTTGTCCCCGGTTCACTGTTTAAGTCAGTCCTCGCAGCCTCCGGAACAATAATTCCCTCTTTTTTTCTGCGCTTGACTTCTCTTCGGACAATCACCGATGCCAGAGGACATGATACCAGACCTTTTACCGAAAGCAGCATCGCCGATAGCAGCACCACATTATCATATCCCAGTGACCGCGCACGCTCCTGCACCATCAGTGCCACAGAAGCACCACCTGGAAGACTGCCGATCGCCAGATTTCGGTCATACAGAGTGCTGATCACCAGAACCATCGTGGCAATCTGAACAAAATAAGAGATTGCCGCCAACGCGACCACCTTCCAGTTCTCCAGCAGTTCCTTTGGATTTGTGGATGCTCCCATATTGATAATTACGAACATCATGGCAATGCTTGTCAGATGAGTGAGTCCAGATGTCTGCACAAGCGTATTCGGGAAAATCCCGGCCCAGACAGCCCCCATATAAAACAAAGCCGACACTAAAATCGCAGGAATTGCTGCTTTCATGCGATGGGACACAATTTCTCCCAACACCATCAAAAACAGAATCAGCATTCCGCACTGAATCACATCAAACTCGAACATAATTCCCCTCCGAATCGATTGTTATCCTGCTTCTATTCTACCTTATCATAGAGAATCCGTCAAATAAAAGGCCCCAGAAACTATACAGATTCTGGGGTTCTTTTTTGCCGGATACTTTGATTTTCTTTGCAAACTATTGATCCCCATAGAATTACAGGGGAGGTATGGGGACGGGGCATGGGCAGCTCCGGCAATCAGACTTTGAGGACTCCTTTTATAAAATGTTTTATAAAAGTCACAACGGGTTGAACTATAACACAGAAGTACCATTCTTGTCAACAACTTTTTTTATTTTTATTGAAATCCAACAAAAAAAGAGGGATAGACTTCATTTTCTACTCCCTCTTTCTGGATATTCCTAACAAATTTCATCAATAAATCGGTGGATAAAGTGAAGCGCCGCACCGGCTGCAGCCCCGCCTTTTTTATAGACACTGTTTTTTAAATAGCTGGTATCACTGTCAAAGGTGTTGAGATCCATGACTCTCTTTCCAAGATCCAGCATGTACGGCTCCAGATATGCTCCCACATCACCGCCAAGAATAATATCTGTATCATACATCATTCGAAGATTTGACACGGTGATTGCAAGATAATCCAGATACTCATTCCAGATCGGCATTACCTTCGGATCCTTCTTCGCCACACAATCCATCACCTGCTCCAACGGAAGTCCGCTCGCGCTTTCAAGAGCCTGAGCAGAACAATACGGATTTACACAGCCTTTTTTGCCGCAGTGACATAATCTGCCTCCAGGCACGATGACAGCATGACCAAACTCTCCCGCTTTTCTGTTATTTCCACGATACAGACGCCCCTGCGTACAGATCGCACCACCAACGGTATTGCTGAGGAACAGATAAATCGCATCATCCTCAATTCCTTCACGCTCTGCAATCATCGCTGCATTTGCATCATTCTCAAAATGAAGTTCATGAGGGCTCATCTGACCGAATATTTTCAGGCTAACGCCTTCCAGTTTCAGCGAGTGCGATTTCACCAACATCTTTCCTTCATTATCAATAATTCCAGGAAGCGCAATTCCAATTCCCAAAACTCGATCCTCAGGCAGATTCTCTCTTTCTATGATCCCCTGCAGTTCAAAAAAGACTTCACGGAAATAATCTAAAGTACTGTGAAACTCCTTCACCTTCGTAAAATATTTTAACGTTTCACCTTTACAATTCAGCAGTACAAAACTCACATGTTCACTGGTAACGTCCATGCCGAGCGCATATGCAGCGTCCCCGTTTAATGCCAGAGATTTGGCCCTGCGGCCGCCGGTCGATTCATATTCGCCGCCTTCCACCAGAATTCCCTGTTCCAGCAGTTCTTTTGTGTTCTGAAGAACTGTTGGCATACTCAGCTCCAGTTCTTTCGTCAATTCTGTTTTAGACGCATTTTTATGTTCAAAAATGTAACGGACGATGTCTGACTTCTTATTTCCTTTGTTTTTTGCCGTACTACGATGCTCCATAATCGGTTATACCATCCTCTATTATCAATTTACCACATTTAGAATTATAGCATTTTTCCCTCCCCAACGGAAGTCTTTTTTACTTTTGCTCACTAATTCATTAAATTTTTATGCTGTTATGCTTTACTTATAGACGTTTTATGGCAAAAATCCCCAAAAAAATTGAAAAATCCCCCCAAATTTTTTCATTATATTAAGAACGATTTTTCCCTTCGATAGTTTACTTTTTAACAAAAATGTATTAGAATTCGATTATGTGCAAATTTATCAAAGGAGACTTAGTTAGTATGAATAATTCATCACTGCAGAAAGCCAGATATGAGTATTCTCCAAAACTTCCGGGAATGCTTAGACATGGTATTTCTGAGATTTGTGTAAATGAAGGTGCTGAAACACAGAGCGTAGCAGATCAGGACAAAATCAAAGCACTTTTCCCGAACACATACGGAAAAAAGGAAATCACTTTCCAGAAAGGCCAGAACACTTCCGAGGCTAAAAAACAGGTTGTAGGCGTAATCCTTTCCGGCGGCCAGGCTCCGGGCGGACACAATGTTATCTGCGGATTATATGATGCTTTAAAAGCAACAAACAAAGCAAATGTACTTTATGGATTCAAAGGCGGTCCAAGCGGACTTATCAATGATGACTACTTAATTTTCGATGACGAGTACATCGATCAGTATAGAAATACTGGCGGTTTCGATATTATCGGTTCCGGCAGAACAAAACTTGAAACAAACGAGCAGTTCGCAATCGTTGCTGAAGTATGTAAAAAACACGGTATTACAGCAATCGTTATCATCGGCGGCGACGATTCCAACACAAACGCTGCTGTTCTCGCTGAGTACTTCGCAGCTCACAACACAGGCGTTCAGGTAATCGGATGTCCGAAAACAATCGACGGCGATTTAAAGAACGAAGATATCGAATGTTCCTTCGGTTTCGATACTGCTACAAAAACATACAGCGAATTGATCGGTAACATCGCAAGAGACTGTAACTCCGCAAAAAAATACTGGCACTTCATTAAAGTTATGGGCCGTTCCGCTTCTCACGTAGCTCTGGAATGTGCACTGAAAACTCAGCCGAATATCTGCTTAGTTTCTGAAGAAGTTGCAGCAAAGAAAATGTCTCTTTCCGAAATCGCTGATTACATCGCAGATTCCGTTGAAAAGAGAGCAGCCAAAGGTATGAACTTTGGTGTTGCGATCATTCCGGAAGGCGTTGTTGAGTTCGTTCCGGAGTTCTCCACTCTGATTCACGAAATCAACGAGCTTCTCGCTGGCGAGAAAGCAGATGCATTCAATGCACTTCCGACATGGGGTGAGAAATACACATTTATCGAGAATGGCCTGACAAAGGAATCCATGGAAGTATTTGCAATTCTTCCGGTAGCAATTCAGCAGCAGTTATTCTTAGAGAGAGACCCGCACGGCAACGTACAGGTATCCCTGATCGAGTCTGAGAAATTATTCTCCGCTCTTGTAGGTGACAAATTAAGGGCCAGAAAAGCTGCTGGTACATATGCAGGTAAATTCAGCACACTTCACCACTTCTTAGGATACGAAGGAAGATGCGCATTCCCGTCCAACTTCGACGCAGACTACTGCTACTCCTTAGGTTACAACGCATTCATGCTGATCCAGTATGGCTACAATGGTTACTTATCCAAGGTTTCCAATCTGTCTGCTCCGGCAAGTGAATGGGTTGCAGGCGGTATGCCGATCACTAAGATGATGAACATCGAAAGAAGACACGGCGAAGACAAACCGGTAATCAAGAAAGCTCTCGTTGAACTCGAGGGTGCTCCGTTCAAATACTTCGAATCTCACCGTGACGAGTGGGCAGAAGATACATGCTTCGTATATCCGGGCGCGATCCAGTACTATGGTCCGGCAGAAGTTTGTGATATTACAACTGTGACTCTTGCACTTGAGCATCAGAAATAAAGAATATTGAAAATCCCTCAGGAAACAAAACGTTTTAGCATTTGTTTCCATGAGGGATTTTTTGTCCCTTTTCTATATATCCTGTTGCGTTCCGAAATAGTTCTGTAAAAAGTACTCTATCCATACAAAAAGCCCCCGTTACCGTAAATTGATATGCTCCTATTCTCACTTATCTCATCCTTTCAAAGACTTTTTATCCTTATACCACTTTGGCACCACATCCCTGAAGTTATTATAATCCTCAAATGCCATCATACATCTGGCAGTCATCGCATCAACTTCCTCTTGACCAAACTTCTCTGCCCATTTAATCGAATATAGTGAAGCATGTGCAACATAAACAGCAAGTGCCTGCCAAAACTCATATGGTATTTCCCAATCAAAATAAGCGTCTATTTGTCCTATACAATATGGTATACTAATTTCTCTTGCAAAGCTTTCCAACTTATAAAACTCTTCATACGGATCGCCAACTTCCCAGCGATTAAAGTCAATGACACCTATCGACCCATCATCCAAATAAATCAGATTACCAGGATGAAAATCTCCATGCATATATACCGGTTCTTCTTTCCAAATCAGTTCTATATGCTCCTTCACATATTTTACTGCGTCAACATCACCTTCAACCCTAAAGGCTGAATTTTCATATTGTGCCAGCTGATACAACTTCTTTTCACGTTTTGATTTAGAAGGAACATCCTGTTCATCCAAACGAGTGCTGTGAATCTGTTTCAAAATACGTCCAGCTTCACATCCCAACTGGTATTGCTGCTCTTCGTCTAATTCTGCCAATGCCTCTTCCAAATCCATGCCTTCTAACCAAGTTAACAGCATATATACATTTTGATTCTCATTACAGATACCAAAATCTAATGGCATAGACATCGAAAATCCCTGTTTAGTGTACTTCTTTATAATTTCATACTCTTTCTTCTTACTTGCGAATAAAGATATATCTGAAATACGAAGTAATAGAATCTCATCATCTGCGGTAGTTATTTTATACTTAATATCATCAGACCAACCTTTGCTGATTTTTTCTACAATTTTCCAGGTTGAGCTGTTATGTATTTCTTTGAACATATTTCTCTCCTGCATTAACATTATGTTGTAATTCAATTCCCCTATTGCTAGTAAAAAGAATACTTACAATCAGGTTGTCCCGTCTCATAGTTTAACTCCACAATCCCTGCTGGTTTTAATTCTTCTATATAAGTTAACGTCCTTAATGACATTCCATGTCCCACTATAATTACTTTTTCGTAATCTGCATATTTATCTGCAACTTGTCTCATTCGTATACGCATATGCTCCAAAGTTTCCCAACGAGTATTCTCTCCTTCTGGACAGACACCTTGGCACTTTATAAATTCATCCTTCA
The DNA here is from genome assembly GCA_017482945.1 of Lachnospiraceae bacterium. Taxonomy (GTDB): domain Bacteria; phylum Bacillota; class Clostridia; order Lachnospirales; family Lachnospiraceae; genus Pilosibacter. Next base: position 555 of record JAFUMF010000064.1, on the reverse strand, counting down.
AAGCAATTACCTCAGCTGCTGACTTGTACTGATTTGTCAAATCTGGCTGCCATTCATGAAGTTTTGATTCCACCACAACCTTTATTCCTGTATGGTAGGATATAATGTGAGCGGTCTGTAATGCTCTTGTGTATGGAGATGAAACAATTATATCTGCATTTTTCAATCGTTTGTCCATTGCCGTTTGCTCCGCTTGCTTTACACCGCTTTCAGATAATGGTGCCAAGTCGCGTCCAAATCCCCAACATCCGCATTCCTCAACTTTTGTATAATCTGCTTCTCCATGTCTCACCAAATAAAATATCGCCATATCTGCCTCCCACTAAAAACTCAAATACCAAAATATCGCAATCTCATCTGATAATGGTTTTTCAAAGTTTTTGTATAACATGGTATTTATTCCACCAATCTTAAATCCATGTTTTGCGTAGAATCTACATGCCAAAACATTTATATCCTGCGTTTCCAATGCTAGTCCTTTTAACTTTGATTCCTTCGCCCAAGAAACCGCCCGTTCTAATAAAGCAGTACCAACTCCATTTCCTCTTGCAATTT
>JAFUMF010000063.1 GCA_017482945.1 Lachnospiraceae bacterium | reverse complement strand
TGGAAAAGAGCCTTGCATGGTGTGTCACTCCTGTAAGCAGGTACTGAGTGGAAATCACCCGGATCTGATTTATGTGAAACATGAAAAGCCGAACAGCATTGGTGTTGATGATATCCGCGAGCAGATCAATGATACGATCATGATCCGTCCATATAGCAGTTATTATAAGATTTATATCGTGGACGAAGCGGAGAAAATGACAGTGCAGGCACAGAATGCACTTCTTAAGACCATCGAAGAGCCGCCGTCCTATGCGGTGATCATCTTGATTACCACCAATCAGGAGGCATTTCTTCCGACGATACTTTCCAGATGTGTGCAGTTAAAATTAAAGCCGTTAAAAGATTTTACGGTAAAGAGCTATCTGGTGGAGCATTTAGGTGTGGCAGAAAAGGAAGCAGAAATCAGTGCGGCCTTTGCAAGAGGAAATCTCGGTAAAGCCATTCATCTGGCATCTTCCGATGAGTTTAAAGAGCTGTATTATAAGATCATGGCTCTGGTAAGAAATGTGGAGTCCATGGATATTGTGGATCTGATGGACCGCATTCGTGAAATTAAGGAACTGAACTTTGATATCGGCGAGGTATTAGACATGTTGCAGCTCTGGTACCGGGATGTGCTCATGTTCAAGGTGACAAAGGACATGAACCTGCTGATTTTCAAAGATGAATATAAAACGATCAATGGAATGGGACAGAACATTGGTTACGATGGTCTGGAGAAGATTCTGGCAGCGATCGATACCTGCAGAACCAGACTGGATGCCAACGTGAACATGGAACTGGCAATGGAACTTCTCCTGCTGACCATGAAGCGCCCGTTGTAAGGAGAACAAAAAGAATGACAAAAGTAATCGGAGTCCGTTTCCGCAAAGCAGGAAAGGTATATTATTTCAGCCCGGGCGAGGAAGATATCAAGACCGGCCAGCATGTAATTGTTGAGACTGCAAGAGGTGTGGAATACGGATATGTAGTATTAGGTACCCACGAGGTAGATGATAAGAAGGTGGTCCAGCCGTTAAAACCGGTGATCCGTATGGCTACCGAGGCAGACGAAGAGACGGAACGTAAGAACAAAGAGAAAGAAAAAGAAGCGTTCAAAATCTGTCTGGAAAAGATCAAAAAGCATGAGCTTGAGATGAAGCTGATCGATACAGAGTATACGTTTGATAACAACAAGGTATTATTCTACTTTACTGCCGATGGAAGAATTGACTTCCGTGAGCTTGTAAAGGACCTGGCATCTGTATTTAAAACAAGAATCGAGCTTCGCCAGATTGGTGTGAGAGACGAGACAAAGATTGTCGGCGGCATCGGCATCTGCGGACGCCCGCTTTGTTGTGCTTCTTATCTTTCTGAGTTCATTCCGGTGTCGATCAAGATGGCGAAAGAGCAGAATCTTTCCCTGAATCCGACGAAGATTTCCGGCGTATGCGGAAGACTGATGTGCTGCTTAAATTATGAAGAGGAGACTTATGAGGAGCTGAACAGCAAACTGCCGAATATCGGTGACTATGTGACAACAGACGATGGTCTTAAGGGCGAGGTTCACAGTGTCAGCATTTTAAGACAGATCGTAAAGGTAGTCGTTACGGTAAACGGTGACGAAAAAGAAATCCGTGACTATAAGGTTGACCAGCTGAAATTCCGTCCGAAGAGAAGAAGAGAAAAAGTGAACATGGATGCAGAATTAAAGCAGTTAG
>JAFUMF010000062.1 GCA_017482945.1 Lachnospiraceae bacterium | reverse complement strand
GCGATTGATACTATTGCCGTGGAGAATGAGGTTGCCGACAATATGTATCAGAGGTCGGAGCTTGACTATCTAATCTATAATGACCCGATTGGATATGCAGACTTGATTTTGAACGGCGATCCCGAAACCTATTTGAAAACTGTGACCGAATACAAAACCTTTGGATAGCTGACCAACACACCGCCCGTGGGAAAAAATCCTGCGGGCGATTTTTTTGTATCTTTTCTATGATTGTTTCCAAAAAGGAACACTGTAAATACAAGGGTTTTCAGACCCGACAAAATGAATTTGAGCTATCACATTACGCAGAAAGGCCGCCCGGTCAAGACGACGGGCGGCCTTTTTGCGTGGGAAACTCGGAGGGAGGTAATTTCACTTTTTCGCACGGTTGATGTTGATTGGGATGCGAGGTACAATGTAATTGTAAAAATCATTGAGAACTACACTTAAATCACAAATTTCTATGATATGCTACATTTGGAGGTGATACCATGCAAAGGATTTTAGTCGTTGAGGACGATTTTGATATTCAAGAACTTTTACAGAATTTTTTGCAAGAAGCAGGATATGAAGTAGCTGTTGCAAATGATGGTGTCGAGGCATTATCTTTATTTGCGGGGCAACGATATGACTTGATTGTATTGGACATTATGCTCCCCAAAATTGACGGTTACGGTGTCTGTGAATTGATACGCAAGCAATCTGATGTTCCTATCATCATGCTAACCGCATTAAGCGGAGAAGAAGATCAAATTAAAGGATTGGATTTGCAGGTGGATGACTATATCACAAAACCGTTTTCTATGCCTGTCCTGCTCCGCAAAATTGCGGCTGTACTTCGGCGCAGTAATCGAGGAACGGATGAAAAGTATCAAATCATTACTTATGGTAATTTGCTTTTGAATTGTGACAGCTACACCGCCACCGTGGACGGAGTTACTTATGAACTGACGCAAAAGGAATTTGAAATATTGCGGGAACTGCTGACCCATCAAGGCCGGATATTGACCCGGCAGAACTTGTTGAATAAGCTGTGGCGATATGATTTTTATGGGGACGAACGTGTTGTTGATACCCATATCAAAAATTTACGCAAAAAATTGGGAATAGATTTCATTCAAACGATCAGAGGGGTGGGATATAAAGTTGATAAAGAGAATTAAAGGCAGCCTGTTTGCTAAAGTTTTTATTCTGACTGTGGCAGTTTTGCTCTGCGTGAGCTTTCTTGTCTATGGCGTTTTGGCTTGGTATATGCCTCAAACCTATTCTAACAATCTCAATGCGGCATTAGATGAACAGACAAGCGACTTTATTTATGAATTAGAACATATCCGTATGCAAGATAGCGGCGGACTTTTTGACCAGTTTCTTCAAAACACAACGATTAGCATGGTGGAGCTTTATACTGCTGATGGTGTTCTGATGGAAACACCGTCTAACCAAAATGACTTTAACGATGGGATCACCGGGGAGGCTCTTGGCGGAACATCTTATGAAAGTGCGCCGATCATATCCAACAGCTATTACTTCTCATTTGCGGATGATAACCGTCAATATATTTTAACGGTTTATGGAGAAGCCTCTCAAATTGCAGAACTGCGGCAATCATTTGTAAGCGTATTACCGATTTTGTTTTGCGTTATTCTCCTTGTATCGTTGGCAACCGCTTGGGGGTATTCTCGTATTATTACAAACCCTGTACTAAAAATCAGTCGGATTTCTAAAGAAATGTCTGATATGAAGCTGGAATGGCAACTTGAGGAACGCCGTTCTGACGAGCTGGGTGTACTGGAGAATAGCTTGAATACGCTGTCCCGGAAACTGTCTGCTACCTTGGAGGAGTTGCAAAGTGCAAATCTCCAGCTCCAAAAGGATATTGAACATCAAAAGGCGCTGGAACAGGCACAGCAGGATTTCTTTTCTTCTGCTTCCCATGAACTGAAAACCCCTATCACCATTATCAAGGGGCAATTAGAGGGGATGCTATTGGGTATAGGGGCCTATAAAGACCACGAAAAGTATCTTGCCCGCTCCTTGGAAGTTGCGGCTACGCTTGAAACGATGGTGCAGGAAATATTAACGATTTCAAGGCTGGAAACTAATGTTGATTTCAAAATGGAGCATTTTGATTGCGCTCCCATGATATATGGCTATTTGAGGGAAATTGATGATTTAGTGGCAACAAAAGAGCTGCAAATACATCTTGCTATACAATCTCCCGCTTTTATCAAGGGGAACAAATTGCTGATTGAAAAGGTATTCTCCAATTTGATTTCAAATGCAGTAAAATATGCGCCGCAGGGAGCAAGCGTTGATATTATTTTACAAAATGTCAACGGATGCTTTTTGTTCTCCGTAGAGAATACAGGTACACATATACCCGAAGATGATATTCCCAAATTGTTTGACGCTTTTTATCGCATGGAGCAATCCCGCAGTAGAAGAACAGGCGGCAGCGGCATAGGGCTTTATATGGTTCAAAGAATTTTACAACAACATAACAGCTATTGTGAGGCTTGCAACACAGAAAATGGTGTTAAATTCTTCTTCACAATTTAGCGGACAACCAGCGGCAGGTGAACAACCTGCCGCTTTTTTTAACTACACATAAATCACAAACTAATCTCAAAGGTATCCCAAAATCCTTTGCTATACTTGGGGTACATTCAAAGAAAGGATTGGTAAACACTATGAAACGAATTGCATTATGCGCTGCGTCCATGCTCTTGTTAGGCTGTTTGGCCGGATGCAGTACGACACCGCAGAACAGCCAAAAACAAGACGATCCCATTATCAAGGAAGAAATCAGTCAACCTCTTGGCGGCTCTGAGGCGCTGGGAAACAGCGAGGACAGCCCGGCACTCTCCGCCGCAGACAAAGAAAAAATGTTTGCACCTTATGAACAATATGGGATGACCTATGATGCGGTCAAAGATGAACTTACCTATAACGGGAATTTGGTTCGCTGGTTTGGGGACTATTATCCCATCGGTAACAATGAAACCGCCGGTATTGATTTTCTAAATGAGAACGGCACAGTAGATGTGTATGCTGTACGGGATTTAGAGAGCTTTTCAAAAGCGGCTGACGGCTCCGTTGATCCGGCGGGCAAGCTGATTGGCCTGAAAGAGTTTACCCAGCAGGAATTTGACGCACGGGATATTGAGGCGTTGAAAAACAGCACATCCGTTGCTATGGCAGGTACGCCGCTTGAAGATAGTGAAATTGCAAAGCTCGTTGCAGAGTATGAGGTATTTGGAGTAACCTATGATGCCGAAAAAGATCAATGGTATTTCAATGGCGAGGAAGTCCGTTATTTCCGGGATGTTCTCACTTCTAATGGCGAAAGCCTCACCAGTGGAAAATTCCGAGGCGAAATGAGAACGATTGGAAGTGGTGTTGGCACAATAGACATTTATACCGTTCGTGATTACAACCGATTGAACAGCGAAAATCACGGAACCCTAACTGGCATTGAGAAATACAGTCAAGAGGAATTTGACGAGCATACACAAGCCGGAATGTCTGGAAACCAACCCATAGGTAATGCAAGCCATAACTAAACAAACATTCATATGAAAAGAACTAGGGTATATGGAGCATTTATTTGATAAAAAAATATTTCCTTACGAAAAAATTTGTGCTAAAGTATGGATATGAAAAATCTATTGTCTACATATTTGTAAAGGAGATACGACTATGAATAAGATTTACGAAGGAAAGACAAAGGACGTGTACAAGCTTGACAACGGCAACGTAATGTTAAAGTTTAAAGACGATTGTACCGGTAAAGATGGCGTGTTTGATCCGGGTGAAAATAGTGTTGGACTTACCATTGAGGGCATCGGCAAGGCGAATCTGATCACATCCATCCACTACTTTGAACTTTTAAAAGAAGCCGGAATCAAGACACACTATGTAAGTGCAGACGTTGAGAACGCAACGATGGAAGTTCTTCCGGCAACTGTATTTGGTCATGGTCTGGAAGTGATCTGTCGTCTGGTTGCAACAGGCAGCTTTATCCGCAGATACGGTGAATATATTGAGAATGGTACAGTTCTTGAGGGCGGCTATGTCGAGTGTACATTCAAGAACGACGCGTTAGGCGATCCGCTGGTAACAAGTGAAGGTCTTGCTGCACTTGGAATCATGACACCGGCGATGTTCGAGAGCATGAAAGAGCAGACATTAAAAATCACAAAGATCGTTGCAGATGACTTAAAGTCCATCGGTCTTGATTTATGGGACATCAAATTCGAATTCGGCTACAACAATGACGAAGTTATCCTGATCGATGAGATCGCATCCGGTAACATGCGCGTATACAAAGATGGTGCGATTGTAGATCCGGTTGAACTTACTAAGCTGATCAACAATCGATAATTGCGAAGTTGTCTGTACTTTAAAACGGCTGGCCGAAGTTTTTCTGCCGGCCGTTTTCGATAGGAAGGTAAACAGAATGGATTTTAGCGGAATGTTCAATATGCAGATCATGCTGTTTCTGGTGATGTTAATGGGCGTCTATTTCAGAAAGTCCGGCATGATCGATGCAGGAAGTAAAAATATGATCAGCAACATGGTCATCAATGTGACACTCCCGGCCAGTATTATCAAGTCATTCCAAAAGGAGATGACCCAGGAGATCCTTGTGAGCTGCGCGGAAGTGGCGATCATTTCGATTTTGATGCAGATCGGTGCAGCAATTCTGGGACTGGTTCTGTACCGCAGGTATGGTGAGGAGCGGAAAAAGGTACTTCAGTATTCGACCATCTGCTCCAACGCAGGCGTGCTGGGAAATGCACTGGCGGAAGGTATTTTCGGAGAGATGGGACTTCTCTACGCATCGATTTTCGTTGTGCCAATGAGAACGTTCATGTGGTCTCTGGGACTGACATATTTTACCGAAGCACCGGATAAAAAGACGCTGGTGAAAAAGGTTCTTACACATCCGTGTATCGTGGCGGTTATGATCGGATTTGTGATCATGGGCTTCCAGATCAAACTTCCGGGATTTCTGGACCAGACCGTAAAGACCGTAGCCAATGCCAATACATACCTTGCAATGCTTTTGGTGGGAACCATCCTCGCCAGTGTGGATGCGAAGTCCCTTGTGGATAAGGATGTTCTTTACTATGCATTCGTACGCCTTGGACTGATGCCGTTTCTTGTGTTTATGGCATGCAGACTGGCGGGAATTGACAGCCTTGTTATCGGTGTCAGCGTCGTCCTCACAGGTATGCCGGCTGCAAGCTCTACGGCTGCAGTCGCATCCAAATATCACAAAGACGAAATTTTTGCGACCAAGTGTGTCGTATTTACGACCATGCTTTCCATGATTACGGTACCGCTCTGGTGCATCGCTCTTGGAAATTAAAGATGAATAAATTTGAATCAGATGGCAGAGAATATCCGTATGAAGTAAGATACGGAATCTCTGCCATCTGTTTTTAGAATGGCAGAATCCCGTGCAGATATCCGGAGGGACAAATTTGATGAGTGAGAAACAAAGAGGAAAAGCCAGCATTCTGTTTCCGGAACCACCGCTTGTACTGGCAGCAGCCTCGGTGGTCGGTAAAAAAGAAGGGGAAGGGCCGCTTCGGGAGTATTTCGACCGGATCGAGATGGACCCGATGCTTGGAAAGAAGACCTGGGAGGAAGCAGAAAGTGAGCTGCAGACCAGGACGACAAATCTTGTGATCGAAAAGAGTGGACTAAAAAAAGAAGAGATCCGGTACTATTTCGGCGGCGACTTGTTAGCGCAGCTGATCGCCACATCCTTTGGTATCATGGACCTGGAATTTCCCATGTTTGGAATCTACGGTGCCTGTTCCACCATGGGAGAGGCCATGGGGCTCGGCTCCATGGTGGTGGAAGGCGGATTTGCCGACCATGTGATCGTGACCGCCTCCAGCCATTTCGCATCCGCAGAAAAGCAGTTCCGCTTCCCGCTTGAATATGGAAACCAGCGGCCGTATTCCGCCACATGGACGGTCTGTGGATGTGGATCTGTCATTCTGTCAAAGAACAAGGGGCAGAAGCGGATCGGAGGGAAAAAGCCGCTTGCGAAAGTTGCAGGCATGACCACAGGAAAAATCGTAGATATGCAGTTTAAGGATTCCATGAACATGGGGGCAGCCATGGCGATGGCGGCGCTGGATACGATCCTAGTAAATTTCCGAGATCTTGGCGTGGACGAGAACTACTATGATAAGATCATCACCGGCGATCTCGGCCAGGTTGGAAAGCGGCTGTTGTTAGACTATCTTGTGAAAGCCGGCCATGATATTGAGAGCCGATATATGGACTGCGGCATCGAAATTTTTGATGAGGCGACCCAGGATACCCACGCCGGAGGCAGTGGCTGCGGCTGCTCGGCATCGGTGCTCTGTGCGTACATTCTGCCGAAAATCCGCGACGGCGTGTGGAAGCGGGTCCTGTTTTTGCCGACCGGTGCATTGCTTTCGACCGTCAGTTTCAATGAGGGAAAGAGCGTCCCCGGAATTGCTCATGCAGTGATCCTGGAGAAGCCGGACCTTCAGAGCTAAAACAAATGAGAGCGAAGAGAAGCAAGGTCCCAGGTTCAGAAAGGAGTCATCGGTCATGGACTATATAAAAGCATTTCTTGTGGGCGGAATCATCTGTATGCTGGTGCAGATTTTGATGGAGAAAACAAAGCTGATGCCGGGGCGGATCATGGTCATTCTGGTCGTCAGCGGCAGTATATTAGGTTTTTTAGGCATTTACGAACCATTTGCTGAGTGGGCAGGCGCAGGAGCGACGGTACCGCTTCTTGGTTTCGGAAATCTCCTCTGGAAAGGAATTTCGAAAGCGATGGCGGAGGATGGAATTCTCGGTATCTTCAAAGGCGGCTTCACAGCCAGTGCCGTGGGCGTGTCCGGTGCATTGATTTTCGGTTATATCGCATCGCTGATATTTAAACCGAAAATGAAGAAGTAAAGGAAGTGTCTTAAGGATGAAAAAGATTGCTTTCTTGCACATTTTTGATTATCATGAAACTATATGGAGTCAGGATGTGTAAGGAGGCAGTTACATATGGCAAAGGTCAGTGATTTACTAAATTTACCGATTTTTCGTGAAATACAGGTCATAGCGGGACATAATGGCCTTTCAAGAACGGTCAGGCATGTGACCGTCATGGAAGTGCCGGATATCAAGCGCTGGCTCAAGGGAAACGATTTTCTGATCACCAGTTTTTATTCCGTAAGAAAAAGCGAAGAAGAGCAGTGTCGGCTGATTGAGGATCTGGCGGATACTTGTTGCTGCGTGGCAGTAAAGACCGGTGAATATGTTGCAGAAATACCAGAGTCTGTACGTGAGACCGCAGAATCCTGTGGATTGCCTCTTTTGGAGATCCCGTACCATGTGACCTATATTGATCTGATCATCAATATTATGAACTTGATTTTCGAGGAAGAAGGAACATCCGCAATTCTGGAAAAGTATGTGAAGGACATTCTTTACGAAAACTATACCGATGAAATCCTGATGGTAGAGCGTGGACGGCTTTTTGGATTTGAAGTAGAAAAAGACCATTTTGCTGCCGTAAATATTTCATTCAGGAAAAAGTACATTGCCACAGAGCAGGAAAAGAAAAAACTTCGTTTCCTCTGTCAGACCATCCAGCAGTTTGCCAAAAGCAGCCCGTCGGTGCGTGAGTGTTATAAAATTTCTCTGAAAAAAGGATGGCTCTTATTGTTGGAAGGAGAGCATCAGGAAAGCTTAAGGCACTTCATTCACACCTACATAACAGAAGAATTTATCAAAGAACGATGGACCGGCGGTTGGGAAGTGCTGTCCTGCGGAATCGGTCCTGTTCTTCCGGGAATGCTTGGAATCCGTGATACATACAGTGCCTCCTTCAAAGCGATGCGCGTCGGACATATGTTGAAAAATGACCAGTTTTTGTTCTCTTATGACAAACTACGCACGTTCTGTGTGCTGCAGGAATTTTTTGCACAGGAGAAAGGACAAGTATTAAAGGAGGTCCTGGAAAGCGCCCAGAGTCAGGAATTGATCGATACGCTGGTTATGTATTACGAGTGCGGTGCAAGTCTGGACAAGACTGCGGAGCGTATGTTTACCCATAAAAATACCGTGAAATACCGGCTGAACCGACTCCAGGAGCGTACAGGACTGAGTCTTAAAAATCCGGACGAAAATTTCCAGTTATATCTGGCGGTACTGGCCATGAAATTGGGCGGACAATAAATTTGTCCAATTAGACAAAATTTTACAGAAAAACCTTGTTTTTCGGGACATAGAACCCTCTCAAGTGATTGCTTATAATAAGCTTATCAAACTTGAGGGGGTATTTTAATGGAACATCAGATTGCGGACATCCAGTATTGTGAACATTTATTTAACCAGTTTTACGATATCGGAAGCACAGAAAGCGGTGGTGTTACCAGACTTGGGTATACAAAGACAGAGGACCGGATGCATGACATGTTCGTGAAGCTTGGAAGCAGCCTGAATCTCAGAAGTTATCAGGACCAGGTCGGAAACACATATCTGGCAAATTCAGCCGATGATGGATATTATCTGATCGGATCCCATTTGGATTCCGTCATTGAAGGCGGAAGATACGACGGCGTAGCAGGAATCATCGCCGGCCTTATGGTCATGAAATGGGCAGCAGAAGATGGGCTGAAGCTTCCGATCAGAATCGGTGCGTTCCGCTGTGAAGAGTCTTCCAATTTTGGCTGTTGTACAGTCGGAAGCGGCCTGATCACAAAAGAAGCATATAAGCAGGACATCGGCGGCCTGGTATCCAAAGAAGGGGAAACTTTGGAAGAGGTGTTTAAGAAAAATGGTTACAGTCTTCATCCTGCAAAAATTACCGGAATCAAACAGTATCTGGAATTGCACATTGAGCAGGGAAAGGTGCTGGAGGAATGTCAGACATCTGTGGGAATCGTGACGACCATTGCAGGACCGAGACGATTTAATATTTATCTTCGCGGAATGGCGGAACATTCCGGTGCAACACCAATGTCCATGCGCTACGATGCATTATGTGCGGCGGCAGAAATTATTCTGGAAATCGAACGGATCGGAAAGAAAGAGGCCGCATATCAGTCGGTTGCGACTGTGGGAGTTGTAACCAACCATCCGAACGTACTGAACGTGATCCCGGGTGAAGTGGAACTTGGCGTGGACATCAGAGGAATCGAGGTCAGCAGCTTAAATCGCATGGAACGTGACATGAAAGAAGCGGCCAAGCAGATCTGTAAAAATAGAGGAATCGAATATCTTGATGAAAAAATCGGTGATATCCCGCCGATCGGAATGAGTGATTCTGTGGAGCTGGGACTGGAACGGGCTGCAAAACGTCTGGGAATCAGCAGCAGAAGAATGATCAGCGGAGCAGGACATGATGCAATGTCCTTTGCGAATATCTGCGAGACCGGCATGGTCTTCATTCCTTGCTTAAAGGGAATTTCTCACAACCGGGCAGAATTTACTTCTATCTTAAGCATTTGTGACGGAGCAAGAGTGATCTATGAATATCTGAAAGGAGAGGCGGTATGATTTTAATCAAAGACGGACGTGTCATTGACCCAAAATCAGAGACAGACGAGGTTCTTGATCTGATCATCGACAACGGAAAGATAATCGGAATTGGAAAATTTGCTAAGTCAGACGAATACGAACGGATCATTGACGCAAGAGGAAAAATCGTTGCCCCTGGACTGGTGGATGTTCATGTACATTTCAGAGATCCGGGACTTACCTATAAAGAGGATTTAGAGACCGGCGCTGCGGCAGCAGCGGCCGGCGGATATACGACCGTCATCTGCATGGCGAATACGAAACCGGTAGTCGATACCACAGAAATACTGGAAGATCTTCGAAATCGTGCGGAAAAACTTCCGATCCATGTCTTAAACACAGCAGCAGTAACGAAATGGTTGCAGGGCGTGGAGCTTACAGATATGGCGGCTCTTTTGGATGCAGGAGCCGCCGGATTCACTGACGATGGAATTCCGATCAGTGATGTAAAATTACTTCTTGCCGCGATGGAGACTGCAAAAGAATTGAATGTTCCAATTAGTCTTCATGAAGAGGATCCGAACCTGATCGGAAGCTTTGGCGTTAATCAGGGACCGGTATCAGAAAAAGTCGGAGTACCAGGTGCACCGGCCTTGGCAGAAGAAACATTAACTGCAAGAGATGGACTCCTGGCGCTTAAGACCGGTGCCAGAGTAAACATTCAACATATAAGCAGCAGAACATCGGTAGACATCGTGCGAATGCTGAAAAAGCTGGGGGCCAATCTCTTTGCTGAAGTAACTCCTCAGCATTTCTCCTTGACGGAGCAGGCGGTTCTTGAAAAAGGGACCCTTGCCAAGGTAAATCCGCCTTTAAGGACTGAAACAGACCGATATGGTCTGATCGAAGGCTTAAAAGACGGGACTATTGATATCATCGCCACTGACCATGCGCCTCACAGCAGAGAAGAAAAGGCAAAAGAGATCCATGAGGCGCCCAGTGGTATGATCGGACTGGAAACAGCTCTGGCCCTTGGAATCACGAACCTGGTGAGAAAAGGACACATGACGATGATACAGCTTTTAGAGAAAATGACTGTAAATCCAGCCGCTCTGTACCATTTGAATTGTGGAACGATCTGTGAAGGCGGGGCTGCTGATCTGGTGATCTTCGATGAAAGAGAACGATGGATCGTGGATGGAGACTGCTTCTATTCAAAATCCGCAAACTCTCCGTTCATCGGACAAGAACTATTTGGAAAAGTAAAATACACCATCTGCCGCGGCAGTGTGGTTTATGAAGATTAAGGAGGTTACTTATGGGAAACAAAAACGCCAATTCGCTGGCTAAAAAAATGGGGATTGCACTGGTCTGCGGACTTGTGGCCGGTATTGGACTTATGTTCTTAAGAGAGAGTCTCAACAGCTCCGGGAAAGAAGCTGTATGGGCCATGATCAATAATATTTTATTCCAGGACATCACTGCGCAGGGGGCAGAATCAGCAATTGGTATTTTCTACATCATTGGACAGTTATTCATTCGTTCTCTGCAGCTTGTCATTGTTCCAATGGTATTTACATCCATCTCACTTGCAATTGGACAGATTTCTGATACCAAAACATTAGGAAGAATTTCTGCAAAAACGATCGGATGCTTCTTGCTCTGTTCTTTCTTTGCTCTTGCAATGGCCTGTGTTGCAGGAATCCTCGTTTATAATGCTGGTTTTTTTACCGCCGAGGTAGAAGGACTTTCAGGAACAGCCGGTTCCACCGGAGCCAACCCGTTAATTGTGGTCCTCGATATAGTTCCTTCCAATATCACATCTGCTTTCAGCAGTAATACAGCCGTTCTTTCCATTGTTTTCCTGGCAGTTTCCGTAGGTCTCTGCATGAACGTACTTGGAGAAGAGAAGACCGGAACGTTAAAAAAGCTGATCGAGGAAGTCAATGATGTTGTAGTCGTATTTTTAAATTATGTTGTAACAAAATTCGGACCGTTTGCAATTTTCGTCCTCTTAACAAGAACATTTGCTACTTACGGTATCAACTACTTAAAACCGGCATTTGCCTATGTGGTTGTTACAACGATCTTACTGATCGTATTTTTATTCATCGGTTACCCTATGGTAGTGGCACTGGGAGCGAGACTGAATCCGGTGATTTTTGTCAAGAAGATTACCAACGTTGCTGTTTTCGGTTTTTCAACGTCTTCCAGTGCGGCAACACTGCCTTTGAACCATAAAACATGTACCGAAGGATTCGGTGTGGACCAGACCATCGCTTCTTTCGTTCTTCCGTTAGGTATGACCATCAATATGAATGGAACTGCCATCATGCAGGTCATCGCGACTGTGTTTATCGCTGGTTGTGCCGGTTACCAGGTTACCTTCCCCCAGCTCATCGTGGTAGCCCTCCTTGCCCTGATCGCTTCTGCCGGAACCCCGGCAGCACCTGGTGCCGGTGCAGTAATTCTGTTTACGATTTTATCCGGTGTCGGATTTATTAACGATGGAGCTCTTCTCGCATATTCTCTGATCCTGGCTATCAACCGTCCGATCGAGATGTTAGTAACATCCTTAAATGTAGTCGGAGATGCCGTGACCAGTATCTGGGTAGCAAAAAGTGAAGGATTATTAGACGAAACGAAATATAACGCATAGAAAGGAAGAATGTCAGCATGGCTAAAGTGTTAGAAAACCAGAGAATTACCGATGACTTTTATCTGATGAAAGTGGAAGAGGAGAACAATGCAGAAATGGGACAGTTCTACATGCTCAGAGCATGGGACAAATATCCGATTCTCTCCAGACCCATCAGTGTATTTGATTCCGATGGAAAGACCGTGAGCTTTCTTTATAAAATTGTCGGACAGGGAACCGAGATCTTCAAAGGCCTCGAGCCGGGAGATGAGATCAAAATCGATGGACCGCACGGAAATGGATTCCCGGATGCAAACGGCAAGATCGCCTTGGTCGGCGGAGGAGTTGGTGTGGCACCTCTCTATCTGACGGCAAAGAGATTAAAGGCAGCGAATCCGGATGCAGTGGTAGATATGTATCTTGGTTTCAGCGGTGAACCGATGTTGGTGGACCGCTATGAGGCGGTGGCAGATTCCGTGACTGTAAATGTTGGAGGTTTTGTCACTGATGATATCGACCCGACGAAGTATGATGTGATCATGACCTGCGGACCGGAGATTATGATGAAGGTCCTGTACAAAAAATGTGTTTCTGTTGGTGCAGCAGCTCCTTTGTATGTTTCCATGGAAAACCGCATGGCATGTGGAATCGGCGCATGTCTCGTATGTACCTGTAAGACAAGTGGTGGAAACAAGAGGGCATGTAAAGATGGTCCGGTTATGTTAGGAAGCGAGGTATTTGGCAATGAGTAAGAGATTAGAAACGGTATTTGCAGGAGTGACATTTAAAAACCCGGTAGCGCTGGCATCAGGAACATGTGGATTTGGTAAAGAATTCAACGAGTATTTTGATATTCAGAAATTAGGCGGCCTCTGTTCGAAAGGACTGACGCTTCATGCAAGAGGCGGAAATGATGGAATCCGTATCTGGGAAACTCCGTCCGGCGTGATGAACAGCGTAGGTCTGGAAAATCCAGGCGTAGAGCATTTTATTAACTGTGATCTGGACCGCATGAATCAGCTGGATTTAGTAAACATTGTAAACCTTGGCGGTCACTCCATGGATGACTATCTAGAAGCTGTGAAACTGTTAAATGACCATCCGCTTGACCTGTTAGAGCTTAATATTTCCTGTCCGAATGTAAAAGCGGGCGGCATGAATTTCGGTGTAAAGACAGAAATGGCCCGTCAGGTCGTACGTGAGATCCGTGAGGCATGCAAACACAAACTGGTGATCAAGCTTTCTCCGAATGCTGAAGATATTGTAGGACTTGCAAAAGCATGTGAGGAAGAGGGCGCAGATGGTGTTTCCCTTACGAACACATTCCTTGCCATGGCGATCGATCTCAATAAAAAGAAACCAGTTTTCAATAATGTGTATGCCGGTCTTTCCGGCCCGGCGATCAAGCCGATCGCACTTAGAATGGTGCATCAGGTAGCACATGCAGTCAATATTCCAGTCATGGGTATCGGCGGTATTGCAACATGGCAGGATGCCATTGAGTTCATCATGGCAGGTGCAACTTGCGTGCAGGTAGGAACCTCATCCTTTATGAATCCGGCACTGGCGGTGGATATTATTGATGGTATGGAAGCATATCTGGAGAAAAACAATATCAGCAATATCCAGGAAATCAGAGGCATCATTTAGTACCCGACAGTTCAGATCCTGGAATTTCTATAAAACTAAAAACCATAGCAAAAGGCGCTGCAGATTGAAATAATCTGCGGCGCCTTTTTGCTGCCTGATGGCATATGATAAAAGATTGATCGTTTAATAATTTGGTGTGATGTAACCCGGGCTCACATAATTCGGACTGATCGTTCCGGAATTCTGGGTAGAATTCGGAGTGGATCCCTGAGTGGTACTTCCCGGACTTACATAACCAGGACCAATATAGGCCGGACCAGTTGCAGGTCCATATCCTGTTCCATCACCGCCCTCATACGGGAAAACAATGGCTGCTTCGCTGTGAATTGGACACGGCTCAGGCTGTACATAGATGGAATCGTCTGTAGCGCCTGTTTCATTGACCGGGAGAACCATGATCGCAGTCTGTACTCTCGATTCTTCCGGACAAAGTTCTGTTGCCGCACCGCCGGACTCAGAACAGATCGTTGTGAGAACATGGTGGGTGCAGATTTCAGTCGGTGCAGTTCCAGCTTCAAAATATTCCGTATAAACAGCGCTTCCACGCGGATCAAGCTCACAGACACCAGGATTCGGGAGGAGACCGGACTTGCGGCATACCTGAACCGATTCGATGGAGTCAGGCATATCAAATCCAACGTCCGCCATACCTTCATGAACACGGGTCATGATCTGACGCCAGATTTTCTTGTGGTAGGAAGTGCTGCTTCCGATCGCGGAGATCTTCTGGTTCTCATCACAACCGGACCATACACCTGCGGTGTAATACGGAGTGTAGCCAACGAACCAGATATCGTTGTTATCGGAAGTAGTACCGGATTTACCGGCATTGGACATTCCAGGAATGTTCGCAGACGGGCTGGTGGAGTTTAAGTTCACGCCAGGTGACGCGTACATTCTGCTGCTTTCCATGGACTGAGCCATCGCATCGGTCAGAAGGAATGCAGTGGATTCTTTTAATACTCGTTTGGTCTCCGGCTGTGTCTCAAGGATCACCTTGCCGTCATGGTCAAGGATCTTTGTGAAGAATACCGGTTTTGTGTAAATACCGCCGTTTGCGATTGTCGCATAGGCTGCAGTCAATTCCAAGTTGGAAACACCTTTTGTGATGCCGCCGAGAGCAGTAGAAGCATTGTAATCACTTTCTGTTAAGGTCGTGATTCCAAAGTTTCTCGCATATTCCACACCAAGATCAGCAGTGACTGTTTCCATCATACAGCGGACCGTTACGATATTCATGGAATAAACAATACCGTCGCGGATGTTGCTGTATCCGAAATATCCTTTTCCTGAGTACCAGTTACGGAAGGTCTTGTTGCCTACGGTGTACGGGGCATCGTAATAAACAGTAGCCAGATTTGAGCCACATGTATCAAGTGCAGGAGCAAAGGTCGTGAGCACTTTAAATGTGGAGCCAGGCTGTTTTACCGTGTTGGTCGCACGGTTTAAGGAACGGCTGACTTCTTTCGCACCGCGTCCGCCGTTGATCGCTTTGACATATCCTGTGGACTGATCCATAAGAACGAAGGAGAGCTGCGGCTGTAAAATATAGTAGACAGATTCACCGATCACGGTGTCGCCTTCTTTTAACATCGCCGCCTTGTAGGTCTCGATCGCCTCGGCTGCCTCTTCTTTTGTATTAAAGAGACCATCGAAGGATGCACGTCCAAGGTCCGAGCGGAAGTAGTTTTTCATACTTTCGTCAGAATAGTGTGTGGTCTCGCCGTTCGCATGCTGGATGGAAAGACGGTAGTCTGTAGAGTAGTAGACCACATCATAGTTATCCGGATTGTTTACTTCTTCATCTACGATCGCCTGAAGATTCGGGTCCTGGGTCGTGTAGATGGAAAGTCCGCCGGAGTAGAGAAGATTGTAGGCCTGGGTCTCTGTGTATCCCTTTTCCACCTGAAGCGCCTCCATGACCTGCTCAATCAGCTCGTCAGTGAAGTAGGAGTACGCGGACTGGCTTTCCTTTGCCACAAGGTCCACGTTCTGGATTCTGGAATAAACATCATCGGCCAGAGCTTCTTCCTGCTCTTCTTTTGTGATGTAACCCTGTTCATACATGTACTGTAAAATAACGCGGCGCTTGTCCTCATTATTTACCTGGCCCTTTTCAGAGAGCGGGTTGAACTTAGAAGGGTTCTGGGTAATACCGGCAATTACGGTACATTCGGAAAGAGTCAGGTCTGAAACTTCCTTATCAAAGTAACGTTTTGCCGCTGCTTTTACGCCAAGAGTATTATTTCCCAGGTTGATCGTATTCAGATAGTTTTTAATGATGATCTTTTTATCCATGACCTGTTCAAGTTGGATAGCAAGATACCATTCCTGAATTTTTCGTTCCAGTGTTTCGCCGAAGGTGTCTTCATTACCGCCAGCAAAGATATTGTTTTTAATTAGCTGCTGTGTCAGTGTACTTCCGCCGCCGGCCGGATCGTTTGTAAGGACTCCGACAACTGCTCGCATGATCGCGCGGAAATCAATTCCTTTGTGAGTCCAGAAACGTGCATCCTCGATGGCAACGAATGCGTCGATCAGATCCTGCGGGAGCTCATCATACGTTGCCTCAAGACGGTTGGCACCGGATTTTACCAGAGTTTCGGTCAGATTTCCTTCGCTGTCATAAACCATAGTAGCAAAGCCGCTCGGCTCAATGCTTGCCACGTCGATCTCAGGAGCGGAGTCAATAATTCCTTTGAATACTCCATAACCCAGACTGAATCCAAGAACAACTGCAAAGAGAATCAGCACAAGAAGAATCTTTAATAATAGAAGAATCATCTTGTTCGTAATTTTCTCTGTTTTTGAGTTGGCCTTCTTGAGCTTCCGGGTCACTTCATTTTTTCCATATTTCATTCAGGAAGCCTCCTTTACCATCTAACCATTATAGCAAAAAACTTTTCAATAATAAATACCCTATTGTGGAAAATTCATCTTTGTATTATGATATTTTTGACGGCCAGGTGGGGAAATATGAAGAATTATTTACGAATTTTCAAAGATTTGATGAAAAGCGTTTAGAACTTAGGCCGAAGGAAAAGGAGAGGGCAAAATGGCAGACAGTTATAAGATTCTTTATGAAGGCGGCGAAGCGGAGATTGAGGTAAAAAAATCTCGCTTTATCGCGACAACAAGACCGGTGAAATCCGAGGAAGAGGCAGTGGCTTTTATTGCTGAAATGAAGAAAAAATACTGGGATTCCAGACACAATTGCTCTGCCTTTACGATCGGTAAGAACCATGAACTCACAAGATGCAGCGACGATGGCGAACCGGCACAGACCGCAGGCCGCCCGATGTTGGATGTTCTGTTAGGTGAGGACATTCACGACATGTGCGTCGTTGTGACCAGATATTTCGGAGGAACGCTTCTTGGAACCGGCGGACTGGTGCGCGCTTATTCCGGAGCGGTAAAAGAGGGCCTGGAGATGAGCGAGATCGTAGAAAAGCATCGCGCATTCCAGATGACCGTCGGTACGGATTATACCGGCGTCGGAAAGATCCAGTACATTTTAGGCCAGGACGGGATCACGATCCTCGACAGCATTTATACAGATACCGTGGAATTCAAACTCCTTGTTCCGGTGGCCCAGTATGACGGTCTGGCAAAGAAAATCACAGAAGGCACCAGCGGCGGCGCCAGAATCGAAAAAGGCGATGAGATCTGGTACGGACTCCTGAATAAAGAAGTCATTCTATTCGAAGATTAGTCGGCATACGGCGTGCTCTATTTGGTGCTTGCAATTTGCAGTATGCGGTGCTATAATCTTGAGTCGGAAATTTGACCCGGATTTTGAAGCGCCTGAACCCCGGCCATTCAAGATCCGCTCTTATTTTGAACTGAAAACATGACAGAAAAATAAGAAAAGAGGCTTTATTATATGAAGATCAAGCGTGAAGACATCAGAAACGTAGCGATCATTGCCCATGTTGACCATGGTAAAACAACTTTAGTTGACCAGCTCCTGAAGCAGAGCGGTGTATTCCGTGAGAATCAGGAAGTGGCAGAGCGTGTTATGGACTCCAACGATATCGAGAGAGAGCGTGGAATTACAATTCTGTCCAAAAACACTGCAGTTTTCTATAAAGATGTAAAAATCAACATCATCGACACTCCGGGCCATGCAGACTTCGGCGGCGAGGTAGAGCGTGTTCTTAAGATGGTAGATGGTGTTATCCTCGTAGTCGATGCATTCGAAGGACCGATGCCGCAGACAAAGTTCGTTCTGCAGAAGGCACTGGAGCTGGACCTTCATGTTATCGTATGCGTCAATAAGATCGACCGTCCGGAGGCTAGACCGGAAGATGTGATCGATGAGACTCTGGAGCTCTTCATGGATCTCGATGCGTCCGATGAACAGCTGGATTGCCCGTTCGTGTTCGCGTCTGCGAGAGCAGGTTTTGCAAAGAAAGAGCTGGATGATCCGGAAGTTGATATGGGTCCGCTGTTTGAAACGATCGTGGACTATATCCCGGCACCGGAAGGTGACCCGGATGCAGACACACAGGTCCTCATCAGCACCATCGACTTTAATGAGTATGTGGGCCGCATCGGTGTCGGTAAGATTGATAATGGTTCCATCCGTGTGAACCAGGAGTGTGTGATCGTAAACCACCATGATCCGGACAAGATGAGAAAAGTAAAGATCGGTAAGTTGTATGAGTACGACGGCCTGAATCGTGTGGAAGTGCAGAACGCCTCAATTGGTTCCATCGTTGCGATCACCGGCATCACAGATATCCACATTGGTGACACACTTTGTACTCCAGAGAATCCGGAGGCGATTCCGTTCCAGAAGATTTCCGAGCCGACCATTTCCATGAACTTCATGGTAAATGACAGCCCGCTTGCCGGCCAGGAAGGTAAGTACATCACGTCACGCCATATCCGCGACCGCTTATTCAGAGAGCTGAACACAGACGTCAGTCTCCGCGTGGAAGAGACGGATTCCGCTGACTGTTTCAAAGTATCCGGCCGTGGTGAGCTTCATCTTTCCGTTCTCATCGAGAACATGAGACGTGAGGGCTTTGAGTTCGCGGTAAGTAAAGCGGAAGTTATTTATAAGACAGATGAGAGAAATCGTAAATTAGAGCCGATGGAGATCGCCTATGTGGATGTTCCGGAAGAATTTTCCGGTTCTGTTATCCAGAAATTAACAAGCCGCAAAGGTGAGTTACAGGGCATGAGCCCGGCAAACGGCGGCTACACAAGACTGGAGTTTGCGATTCCGTCCCGTGGTCTCATCGGTTACCGCGGTGAATTCTTGACGGATACAAAAGGTAACGGTATTTTAAATACGATTTTTGACGGTTATGCTGAGTATAAGGGTGACTTAAGTTACAGAAAGAATGGTTCCCTGATCGCGTTCGAGGCCGGCGAGTCTATCACATACGGCCTGTTCAATGCACAGGAGCGTGGAACTCTGTTCATCGGACCGGGTGTGAGAGTTTACTCCGGTATGGTCGTTGGTTCCTGCCCGAAGGCTGAGGATATCGAGCTCAATGTTTGTAAGACAAAGAAGCTTACCAACACTCGTTCCTCCAGCGCTGACGAGGCATTAAAGCTGACACCGCCGAAGGATATGAGCCTGGAGCAGTGCCTGGATTTCATCGACACAGACGAGCTTCTTGAAGTTACTCCAAAGAGTCTCAGAATCAGAAAGAAAATCCTCGATCCGACACTCCGCAAGAGAGCAGCATTTAATAAGAAGAATCAGCAGTAGATGCTGACTGTTGAAAAAACGGAATTGGCCTGTAGAAAAGGCAGATTCCGTTTTTTTAGTTAAAATGTGAGCCAAGTACATGAAAATTGAAATAGTTATGGTATAATAAAGCCAATTGATAAGAATTGCTGAAAGGGGAGCAAAACGTATGGTAAATTGGGATAAATATGGATTGGGCAATTTTCAGGAAACCTTTGATAGTATGGGAATTGAATCGGTAGGAGATCTGATTGATCTTGCCCCATATATCGAAAATGAATTAGGACTTGAGGGGCTTTGTGATGCCATAGGCGTAAAAAACCCGGAAAAAGAAAAAAGGAGAGAAGAAAATACACGCATAGAAAAAAAGAAACGGGACGTTGATAAGCACAAAACGGGAAGTTCTCATCTGGGAATTGAAGATATCATTGCTGGATTCTTTATTAAAATATTGATTGGAGTCGTTATTTTAGGTATTTTATTACTGGCCGCAATTGGGTTTGGTCACTACTTTGGCCTCCTAAAAAATACCATGTATGTGAATCTGACAGCATCCGAAGAAAGTGGTATTGAACTTCAGAATGTGACTGCGAAGCTTGTTTCTCAGACAAATGGAAAAAAAGTGGTACTGCCGCAGGTGATGGAAGACGGCAGTCTGAAATTTAAAGCGAAATACGATACATACGAGTTGTATTTAGTATACGATGGTCAGGAGTTTTTATACTATACGTGGAGCATTCCGTTTGCAAATCTTGGAGAAGCCCATGTGGACACAGATGTGAGCGACCTGTTCCAGAGAGTCGTTTTTGTTCGATTCTTGGATTCCGAGGGAAATGTGATGCATCCGGAGAATATTCAAGTGGATTATAGTGATGGACACGAAGTTTCATGCAATCCTCTGAATGATGAATTATATGTGATGCATATTGGAAATCAGGCAGAAGGAGTAAGCATCACCCTTGAGGTAGATTCTTTTAAGCCTGTGAAGGTTGAAAACGATTGGAATACATCGAGAATTTGTTTGGTGGAGGTGACATTGGAACATGAAGAATAATCAGTTGATTCGATATATTTATAAAATGATGGTGTATACAATGCTCGTTGTAAGTATTGTGGCGCTGAGTGGATGTGGAAAAGAAGATACAAAGGACGCAGCAATAGTTCCAGTGGAAACCAAAGCATACCAGGTGGTGACGGAAATCGATGAAAAGTATGTTTGTGCGATGTATCCGCTGGGAACCGATGAAATAGAGACAACTACGGGAAAAATCCAGAGCCTGGAAGATGAATCAAAGGTGTTTACTGCAGAATATATAGAGAATTTAGCATCATTTTGTTTTCTGGTAGATGAGAGTGGTACCTATAAAGTTTCCATTGTTCGTGGTGAAACGGTTCTGAGCGAACACGTGGTAGATATCAATGATGAAAGTGGATATTATTTGTTGTATATGCCTGGAATAGAAACGAAGTAGAAGTTAGTCAAAGGAGATGACAATGGACCATATATTAGTCAGTGCCTGTCTCTGCGGAAAAAACTGCAAATGGGACGGCGGGAATAATAAAAACGAGAAATTATTGGCTTATATGGAGGCGATGAAAGGAAAGGCAGAGTTCCATGAAGTCTGCCCTGAGCAGATGGGAGGACTTTCAACACCTCGCCCGGCATCCGAGATCCGCATTGAGGACGGACGTGTTGTGAACACAGAAGGAAACGATGTGACAGCAGAATTTGAGCATGGAGCAGCGTGTGCACTGCAGACAGCAAAGGAATTTGGCTGTACATGGGCAATTCTTAAAGAGCGAAGCCCATCCTGCGGCTGCCATGGTGTATACGACGGAACGTTTTCTAAAACATTGGTGGATGGAATGGGAAAAGCAGCAAAATTGCTGGCGGAGAACGGAATCCGTGTGATCGGTGAATCAGAAATTGAATTGATATAATTTCAATATTGAACCGTCGGTTGAAGACTTTTCAGAAAAAGTATGCTATATTAATCGTGTCAGCAAGATACAAAAGATAAAGTACGAAAAAACAAAAGAGAAATGCCCGGTGTATGTAGCTTTATAAGTCATACATCGGGCATAAATTTTAGGATTCAGAACCCACAAAAAGATTACGGCTCGTCGTGGTCAAAATCACAGTCACCATCTCCGTCAACATCCACATGCATATGCGGCGGCATGCTAGTCTCATCGGCATAGAACTCTTTGCCGACTACGTTGCGATGCTGTCTGCTTTCCTCCACTGCCTGGGAAATCAGATTGCGTACTTCCATAGGATTTTTAATATTCTTTAACACCAGCTCCGGTGTAGAATCTGCTTTTGCCTTCACAAGAATATCACCGGTACCGAAAATCTTGCCAAGCAAGGTCTGATGGAAGGTCAGGTCAACGATGCGGTATAATAAAGTTTCGTTGAGCGTTGTGCTTAACAGGCCTTCTTTGATCATCAGACGATC
>JAFUMF010000061.1 GCA_017482945.1 Lachnospiraceae bacterium | reverse complement strand
GCCGCACGGAAAAAACAATTTGTCTGGCAGTAACGCCGGCGTTAAAAAAATACGGAATTCCGGGACGCGCCCGCCTGTTTGAGGTCGTGCAGAAAATCAAAGAAGCCAACGCGATCCGAAAACGAAACGCACCGGGCGGTGTTTTTACGGGGAAATCCTATGATGCGAAGGAACTGGAGGAAAATCCGTCACTGGAGATTTCCTATCTGATCGCCCCGCCGCGGATGGCTCTCTATATGAAATACAGCACCGAGATCTACAACATCTACCTCCGCTACATCGCGCCGGAAGACATCCACGTGTACAGCATCGACGAGGTCGTGATTTCCTCGGAAGCGTATCTGGATACTTATAAAATGACAGCGAGGGAGCTGGCGATGAAGATGATCCTTGAGGTTCAGAAGGAGACCGGGATCACGGCGACCGCGGGAATCGGAACCAATCTGTTCTTAAGTAAAGTCGCCATGGATATCGTTGCCAAGCACATTGAGCCGGATGAAAACGGAGTCCGGATCGCGGAGTTGGACGAGATGAGTTACCGGAGACTTCTCTGGGGACATCGTCCTCTGACGGATTTCTGGCGCGTGGGCCGGGGATATGCGAAGAAGCTGGAGGCCCATGGACTTTATACCATGGGAGATGTGGCCAGATGCTCCCTTGGCGGGCCCAATGATTTTTATAATGAAGATCTGCTCTATAAAATGTTCGGCATCAATGCGGAGCTTTTGATCGATCACGCGTGGGGGTATGAGCCATGTACGATCGCGGATATTAAAGGCTATAAGCCGGAAAATAACAGTGTCGGCGCAGGCCAGGTCCTGACTTGCCCATACGAATGGGACAAGGCACGGCTGGTCGTAAAGGAAATGGCGGACAATCTGGCGCTGGATCTTGTCAGCAAAAAGCTGGTTTCTGACCAGATGATCCTGACTGTGGGGTATGACATTGAGAATCTGACAAAGCCGGAGCTTCGTGACAAGTACAAAGGTGAAGTTACAATTGATATGTACGGGCGGAGAATCCCAAAACATGCCCATGGAACCATCAATCTTGACCGCCAGACGTCTTCGGCAAAGCTGATCACAGAAGCGGTGATGGAGCTTTATGACCGGATCGTGGATCGGGAACTATTGATCCGGAGACTGAATCTGGTGGCGGGCAAAGTCGCTGATGAATCTTCTCTGGTGGTCGAGGAGTCCTATGAGCAGCTTAACTTATTTACGGACTATGCAGCGCTGAAAGAAAAGCAGGAGGCCGAGCAGAAAGCGCTTGAGAGGGAGCGGAAGATGCAGCAGGCGATGCTTGATATTAAGAAGAAATTCGGAAAAAACGCGATCCTGAAAGGAATGAATCTGGAAGAGGGCGCCACTGCCATGGAGCGGAACCGGCAGATCGGCGGTCACAAAGCGGAGTGATTTCTGCGTTGGCCAGGCGATAAGGGATGGACACGTTTCAGATGGTTATAAGGATGGAATTTATTAGAAATGGTCTGCGAGAAAGGAGAGAGAAATGGCACTAAAGGATCACACAAACGATTATTCAGACATAATCAATCTTCCCCACCATGTCTCCAAAACACACCCGCGGATGTCGCTCCATGACCGGGCGGCCCAGTTCAGCCCTTTTGCAGCGCTGACTGGATATGATGCCGCAATCAAGGAAACCGCCAGATGGACTGACGAAAAGATCGACCTGGATGAGACAAGCAAAGTCAGTCTGGATGAAAAACTCCTGATGATCATGGCGAAGCTTTCCGAAAAACCGATGGTGGCGTTTACTTACTTTCAAAAAGACGAGAGAAAGGCCGGCGGTTCCTACGAAACAACGGAGGGAAGGATCCGAAAAATCGACTTTTATGAACGCGTCATCATCATGGAAGACCATTCTAAGATCAGGATCGAAGATATAATTGACATAGACAGTGAACTGTTTGAAAATAAAATGATAGAATAACGGAGGAAAAGAGTATGTTCGAAACCATGCATTATGTAGTAGCAACGATTGACGGAGATTATGCGCACCTTCAGAGAACGGATGTGGAAGAAAGCGAATTAAAATTGGTCGCAAGAGCCCTTCTCCCGGACGGGATCGCAGAAGGTTCCAAGCTGAAATATGAGATGCTTCAGTACGAATTGATGGATTAGTACGGCTTTTGAAAGTGGTGAAAAACGCAGTCGGTCCGTTGACATTACGCCCGCACTGTGCTAATATTTCAAAAAATGAATGATGAAACTGCCACCGGGTAGTCGAATGTGAGAGCATTCGTGGACATATCGTTAGGTCTTAGAAGATATGTCTGCGGATGCTTTTGAGGTTTTGAAGGAGATACATCTGGGGGCAGAAAGGAAGAGAAGACCATGAAAGCAGAATTTTTTAAATATGTGCTCCAGAATGTGTTCGGAATGATCGGTGTTTCTGTTTATATTCTGGCGGATACGTTTTTTATTTCCGCCGCGGCAGGTGCAGACGGAATTACCGTGCTGAATCTGGCCTTGCCGATTTATGGACTGATGTTTGCGATCGGTTCCATGATCGGCGTGGGATCTGCGACCCGGTTCGCCATTAAAAAAGCCCAGGGCCAGGATGAGGTGGATTATTATTTCACGCATGCCATGTTCTGGGACGCGCTGATCAGTAT
>JAFUMF010000060.1 GCA_017482945.1 Lachnospiraceae bacterium | reverse complement strand
TATATTCCTCCGGGAATGAGTTTGAGTACAGTTGAGTTTACTGAGAGTTATGCTGTACTGGTGTTTGACTATAATGAAAAAGTTGTACGTTTTGTTCAAGAGAAGAGAATGAATGAAGCTTCTATCGGTATAAACTCAGATAGAAAATTACTTGAAGAAATAATTGAAAATAAATGGATATCTAAAGAAATTTCTCTTGAGGAAGAAATATTGGAAAATGGAGAAGCAGGATATGCTGCTATTGTGAATATAGATAATGCGAGATATCGTGTGATTGGTCAGATGGAAAAAGAAGAAATCATAAAAATTGCAAAATACCTAAATTTTTAATGAAAATGGTCACAAATGATTATCTTTTTTCGTTTACCTTTATAGGAGGTGAATGGATGAAGAAAATTAAGAAAATAGGCATATTGACAGTTTTATTTTGCTTTCTTTTGAGCAGTACAGCGTGGGCTAATCAATTTACTTGGGAAAATGCACCGGGTCATCATAATCAGAGTATTCTTTTGGATGAGGAAATTACAAGTGCTAAAGATGAAGTGCATCAATATGGCAGAGGTGAATATTTAGCCGAAGGTTCTGTGGAAATTGTTAATCATGGAAATGGTGATATTTATATACGCGTTGATACATTTGCATATGTGTATGTGGATAGAATATTACATACAGTATTCCTTGATTATTGGGATGAAGATGAAAATGATTGGATGCAAGTTGGTTATTGGGAATTTGAGAAAACCAAAGAAGAAGCAAATAATCAATTATCCGGGTTAACAACAACACTCACTCTTACAGGATACGAAACTGGTTTATATTATCGCGTTCGTGGTCTTCATGGTGTAGAGATTTACGATGAACTTGAAGCTTGCGCAACCGAGTCAGATGGTGTACTCATCACCGACAACTAATTTTTTATGTATATAATTTCTGGCCAGAATTATATAAATTTTGCTATACTATTAGGAAAGGAGTTGGTCAACGGAAATTAACTTTCCAGATTAACAATGCTTCCAGATAGCAAAAGTCCAAATTTTATTTCCAAGAAGATAGAATGGCAAAAGAAAGCCGCCAACCAGAACTGATACGCTGGTTGGCGGTTTCACTTTTGCGTCTATTTTTTGTACAACTATATTCTATTTAATTATGTTTTAAAATTAAAATAAATTCGTCTATTCCGATAGATTGTTCCTTTCTTTTAATATATTAGTTTTCTGCTTTGTACTGTTTTAATGCTTTTGCAAGCTGGTCTGGACATGATGTCGGACGAGCGCCGCATTTGATGCCCTCAACTCTTGCAATAACTTCGTCGATATCCATGCCCTCAACGAGTTTACCAATGCCCTGAAGATTACCGTTACATCCACCTAAGAAGCTCAAATTTGTTACTTTGTTATCTACTACCTCGAAACTAATTTCGCGGGAGCATGTGCCAAAAGTCTTATATACCATGACTATCTACCTCCATCTTTATAAGATTTTGGGGAGATTTCCCCTTGTATCAAATTAATTATACTCGTATTGAGAGTGTATTGTCAAGAATTACACGACGACATAGCATGTGCCGGGAAGTGCGCGTGGTGGTATACTGAAAAGCTTGATTTTCATGCGGCGATTCTTTATAATGATTGCTGAGACTTTGAGAATCATTCAATCAGAAAATCAAACATATTCAATAAATCAATTTAATTCGCAGGAGGAAAAATTATGCTGGGTA
Source organism: Lachnospiraceae bacterium (assembly GCA_017482945.1). GTDB lineage: Bacteria > Bacillota > Clostridia > Lachnospirales > Lachnospiraceae > Pilosibacter. Next base: position 13,178 of record JAFUMF010000060.1, on the reverse strand, counting down.
TTATCGGCGCTATGGACGTGGAAGTAAAGGAACTTCGTGAAATGATGGAACATCCGCAGGCACAGACTGTGGCAGGCATGACATTTTATCAGGGAAAAATCAAAGGCAAAGAGGTCGTTGTTGTGCGTTCCGGTATTGGTAAAGTAAACGCGGGCATCTGCAGCCAGATCCTCGTTGACCGTTATAACGTAGAAGGAATCATCAACACAGGTATCGCAGGCTCCTTAAGAAATGAGATCAACATCGGCGACATCGTGCTCGCGACTGTTGCGGTTCAGCATGACGTGGATGCAACCGGCTTCGGCTACCCGATCGGTGAAATTCCGCAGATGGGAATCAAAGAGTTCCCGGCGGATGATACATTAAGAGAGCTGGCAATCAAATGCTGTAAGAAAGCAAACCCGGATATCCAGACATTCTCCGGCCGTGTTGCAAGTGGTGACCAGTTCATCAGCAGCAAGGAAAAGAAAAACTGGATTCAGGATAATTTTGATGCGTACTGCACCGAAATGGAAGGTGCTGCAATCGCACAGGCTGCTTACTTAAATAACATCCCGTACCTTGTAATCCGCGCGATTTCCGATAAAGCGGATGACAGCGCGAACATGGACTACAGTGAGTTCGAGGCAAAGGCCGTTGAAAACTCCGTCCGTCTGATGGCAGCGATGTTAGAAGAAATGTGAACTTCATAAACTCGAATCGTCCCGCAATTTGACGAACGATTCTTGGCTCCCCAGTCTTCTCAAAAAAAGTCTAAGTGGTTATAATGGGAATCACTTTCCGGCATGAACCGGACGAAGAAAGGGGAGCTTTTTATGTTACAATTTTTACAGACTGGAAAAGTGCTGTACATCCTCGCAGCCGTATGTGGACTGGGAGCGATCAGCAAGCTTGTGACAAGCAGCCTCTACAAAAGATTAGTGAAAGAAACCGGAAACATGGCATTGACCAAAAACAAGAATCTAAGGTCGTTCAAGCAAAAGACCGAGAGCATGTTCCTTTTGAGCCATGGCATCCGCAATACAAATGCGTACATAGAGAAACAGATTTACGGATTCCGATTTATCAAGATGTCACTGGATACATGGGACAACCTGTCTGTGCAGGCGATGATCTTATGTTTCCTCATTGGCGGCATCGCGGCGTTTGGTGCGTACTGGTACCGTTGCGATTCCTATTATATTGTTCTTTACGGAACCATGGGAATTCTGACCGGACTGTTCCTCGTACTGGTGGACAATGGTGCGAACATTTCTTTAAAGCGCCAGCAGCTTACTGACTCGCTGATCGACTATGTGGAGAATTCTCCTCATTTTTATAAGTCCATGGGCAAGTCCCAGGAATCCGGCGAAATGGAGAAGCGGCTTGCAGGAACAGCAAGTGCACAGAAAGCACGTCTTCGTGGACTTGGAAGAAATGAAAGAAACTTAACTGAGAAATCTGCAATCATAGAATCTGGGAACCGGGAAATTGCAGCCACAAATGGGGAAATTTCGACCGCGGGCCGAGAGGTCGCAGCCGCTGAGGAAGATGGCATGTCCGCGATCGTTCATATAGAGAAGACAGGTTCTGAGAAGGATGGCCAGGCATCAGGCCGCAAACATGGAGGAAAACGTTTTTCAGTACTTTCCAGAAAAAAGGGACGCAGGGAACCATTGGTTAAGCAGGCGGAGAAACCGTTTGAAGGGAGATCCATGGAGGCAGAAGGTCCGGGAGATGGGGCCACTCGAAAGAATGTTTCGGCCGGCCGGGCCCAGATGACTGCCCGAACGGATGAGGCGTTCGCGCAGGAGGACGATGAGCTGGCAAAGAGCATTGATTACCTGAAGCAGAGTCTGGAGCAGATTGCCGCGAGCCGCGAACAGGCGCGGCGGGAACTCCAGGTAGTGAAGTCACCGGAAAATGCAAATCTGGAACGAGCCCGGAAGGAGCTGAGTGCAGAGGATCTGAAATTCCTTGGAGAATTGTTGCAGGAGTATTTGACGTAAGAACGAAATAGGTACAATCTGAAGACAATGCAATCGGTTTGTCTGCATCCAATTGTCCGTATGTAACGTTGCACGGAAGTAAGTAATGTATTTTATGTAAACAAATATGGTTGTATAAAAATGCCCCTGTCAGGGAGGTGTAAGGATCAATCCACACCAATTGCCTGAAAGGGGCATTTTTGTATTTGAAATTAGATATTTAACAGTTCGCTGTAAGCTTTCAGTGCGCCATCTGTCTCATGTGCAAGTACGCGTTTTGCGAGTACTTTACCGAGCTGTACGCCTTCCTGGTCGAAGCTGTTCAGGTTCCATGCGAAGCCCTGGAACATAACTTTGTTCTCGAAGTGGGACAGGAGAGCACCGAGGGAGCCCGGATTTACCTGCTCACCGATGATGATGCTGGACGGACGTCCGCCTTCGAAGTTCTTGTTGTGGTTCTCATCAGCTTTGCCGCATGCAAATGCTACGATCTGAGCCACTACGTTTGCGTTCAGTTTCTGCTGGCTTGTGCTGTCCTGGATCACAACATCGCTGCCGCACTGGTTGTTCTTGTAACCGATGAACTGAAGCGGGATGATATCAGTTCCCTGGTGAAGGAGCTGATAGAAGGAGTGCTGGCCGTTTGTACCCGGCTCACCGAAGATAACCGGACCAGTTACATAGTTGATCGGCTCACCGAAACGGTTTACAGACTTACCGTTGGACTCCATATCCAGCTGCTGAAGGTGTGCCGGGAAGCGGCTCAGAGCCTGGGAGTACGGAAGAACTGCTGTGCAAAGATGACCGAGAACGTTACGCTCGTAAACGCCGATCAGTGCATCTAACATAGCCGGGTTCTGTAATAAGTCTTTGTTTGCTGCCAGTTTGTCTGCTGCAGCTGCGCCGTCAAGGAACTGTGCAAATACTTCCGGACCAAATGCCAGAGATAATACTGCGCCGCCAACTGCGGAGCTGGAGGAATAACGGCCGCCGATATAGTCATCCATGAAGAATGCTGCCAGGTAATCAGAGCTCTTTGCAAGCGGGGATGTCTCACTTGTAACTGCTACCATATGCTTGGAAGCGTCTAAGCCTGCGTTCTTCAGCGCATCTTTCACGAAGGATTCGTTTGTCAGTGTTTCAAGAGTTGTACCGGATTTGGAAACGAGTACGAACAGAGAGTGAGCAACATCGATGGAATTTAAAACAGCTGCTGCATCATCAGGATCTACGTTGCTGATGAATTTTGCTTCCATTTTGAATGTGTCGTTCTTCTTTGCCCAGTTCTCAAGTGCCAGATAGATCGCGCGCGGACCAAGGTCGCTGCCGCCGATACCGATCTGAACAACTGTAGTGAACTTCTCGCCTGCTGCGTTTGTGATCTCGCCGGCATGTACTTTATTTGCGAACTCAGTGATCTTCTGCTGCTGCTCAACGTAGAAAGCGCGTTTGTCAACGCCGTCTGCCATAACAGCATCGCCTAACTGGGCGCGTGTTAAATGATGAAGAACAAGACGTTTCTCGCCTGTGTTTACCATCTCGCCATTGTAAAGAACTTCAAATTTCTCTGCAAGCTGTGCCTCGTCAGCAAACTTTGCAAGAGCTGCTAAAATTGTATCATCCACCTGCTTTGCAGCGTAGTTGTAAACAAGGCCCTCAGCCATCGGAACGCTGTACTTTTTCACACGATCTGCACCGTTCTCACCAGCCATAACCTCCGGAAGATTCACAACCTTCGCGTTTTCAACTTCCTTCCAGGACGCAAGTGTATCTAAATTGTTCCATGTAACCATATGAAACTCCTCCTTAATATTGTTAATTCCTTCACACGGAATTACATTAGTTAACAAGATTATACTATTATTTTAGGTTTTATTCAAGTCAATACAATTCCTCAATCACATGAATCTCCAAATAATCAAACTCGATCGCCTCAATAAAACTATCCTTTCTGAAGCGTGTTCTTGCATGGCGCTTAAATTCATTGATGTTGGCGTCCAGCCAGATCGGCTGGCTCAGGTCAAATTCCTGACAGATTTCCTCCACCGCCTGAAAGACCATGGCGGTCCTGGACATGGAGTAGTCGGAATTTTCGGCAACAAAATCTTTTAATAAATGGTTATCTTTCCAGAGTTTTCCCCACATACGGAACATAAAGATCCCTCATCTTTCTATCTTCAATCTGCCGTCATTATAACAACAAATAGGCAGATTTTGAAGCTGTTTTTCCAAACTTCTCCCTTGTATGAACAATAAATCTGTAGTAATCTATATATAACTATATTAGTTCGACGAAATACAAAAGCAGGAGGACGAAGGATGCCGCAACCGATTACAGATTATGCTGCTTTTTTTGGTGAAGCGAAGCAGGCGGTTCAGGACCTGGACGAGCTGAAGCAGAAAGAAAAAATGCTGCTGGATCTTGAAAAGCAGTTGGAGAGTTCATTAAAGACAAAACAGAAAAATGTTTCCGAGACCATCGCACTGACCGTGAAAAAGAGACGCGATGAGATCGCGAAAAGTTATGATGCTGAGATCGCAAAGACTCAGGAGCGCCTGAAAAAAGTGCGCAGTAAGCGCGAAAAGGCAAAGAGCCAGGGTGAGAAAGAGCGTATTGTGGACGAGACTCAGAGCCTGATGAAGGAGAATGACGAGTTACGGAGCCAGATCAAGACACTGTTCCGCGCAAACCATGTGCCGAGATACTGTGTAAGTGATCTGTACTATTCTCTTTATTTCACAAAAGGCCTGAAAGAGCTGCTGACCATGCTGGTGACGATCCTGATTTGTTTTCTTGCGATCCCATGTGGGATTTATTTCCTTCTTCCGGAGCAGAAGACACTGTACCTGATCATCATCTATGTGGTGACGATCCTGTTGTTTGGCGGGCTGTATGTGAAAATCGGTAATTCCACGAAGATGAAGCACATGGAAGTGCTGAAGGAAGGCCGCAATATTCGCAACCAGATCGTATCCAACAAAAAGCAGATGAAGGCGATTACCAAGTCTATCCGAAAGGATAAGGATGAGGCTGTTTATAATCTTCAGAAGTTTGATGATGAGATCACACAGCTTGAGCAGGATAAGGCACAGGCGGAGCGCCAGAAAAAAGAGGCGTTAAATACCTTCGAGACCGTGACGAAGACGATTATCTCCGACGAGATCATGGGAAATCATAAGGCGGAGCTGGATCAGATGGCAAGTGACCTGACAAAGACGGAAGCAGATCTGAAGGCCACTCAGAGTGCGGCCATGGCGAAGGCGCTTTATATTACCGACAATTATGAAATTTATGCAGGTAAGGAGTTCATGACTCTGGATAAACTGCAGGCCCTTCAGGATATTATTGAGAGCGGCAAAGCGACCAACATTACTGACGCGATCATTAATTATAAGGGTAAAGATTATAATAAGAAGTCTTCCAATTAAAGGAATAGAGAATGTTAATAAAACCACCTTGAAGTTTAGGACGATTGTACCGGGACTTCGAGGTGGTTTTTTGTCATGGATTTAAGGTGTATCGCTGGGGCATTTTCGGGTGCTATGCGGCGATGTTATCTGGAGCAGACTCTGGGTTGAGTGAAGAAATCTGTGAATCGAGCCAGTCAGAGAAATGCCTGCGGATCACAGAAAATGGAACCGGGCCAATGTCCAGGAGGAATTGATGAAATTCCATGGCGGAAAATTGTTCACCGAGAGCGAGCTCCGCTTCATTTCGCATATCCAGAATCTCAACAAACCCGCCGCAGTATTCCAGGTAGTTGGTCGGATTGTCGATCATGACCTGCCAGAGTTCCGCGACGGTCGCATCATCCACCGTAAAGCAGGACGAGATGAATTCCTTCGCAGCCGCTTGATCCCAGCCTTCATAATTGATCCCAATATCCAGAAGTCCATGAACACAGAGAGAGTAGGACCGCAGCAGTGCATGATACTCACCGACACCTTCGGGGAGGCCGTTATCCAGGGTATGGGCGTAATGTTCCACATAGGTCGCCCAGCCTTCATTGGCACCGGAACAGCTTAAGATCGAGCGCAGCGGTGATTCCGCATGGGACCGATTGTAAACAGTCTGGTAGAGATGGCCGGGGAAACCTTCATGGGACAGCGTTGTGTAGAGACTGTCAGAGGCATCGGAATACCCACGGTTGATGTAAATGACATTCTGATCGGTGTTATCCAGCGGCGCGGTCAGATAAAACGCCGGGCTCAAAGAGTCTTCAAGCGCCGTTGGAACATATCGGATTTCATACTTGCAATCGGGCAGTACCGGAAAATCGGTGGTAATCTTGGTTTTCAAATCTTCCAGAATCGTCTGTGGGTCTGTCAGAGAAAACGCAGCGTTCGTGATCCGGTCATCAAGATCCGGATAAGTGGAATACAGCAGGTTCAGCTCATAGAGATCTTGTTCCATGCGCTCCGTAAGTGCAGCTTTTAACTCCGGCACCGAGTAGGACGAAGCCGGCCCGCTTTTGATCAGATACTCATAATATGTTTTCCCATCCTTGAATCCCGCCAGTCCTCCGTCATTGATCCCGCGTCCTTTTAACGCCGTCATGCCTTGGATCAAAGCTTCATAAGCAGGCACAAAATGCTCCCGAATTGCCGCAATATGGCGGGCCGTAAAATCCGCTTTCTGGTCCTCAGTCAAAGGAACCGTCTCTTCCAGCTCCGCCAGCCGGCCGCGAAACGTTTCCGTCAGAAAGTTGTTTTCCGGATCCACCAGATAACATTCCGAAGACGCAATGATCGCATCAATGGAGGCATCCGACGGAGCCAGCCCCGCGTCGGCTTTCTGGTTTTCAAACTCCAAAATTTCCTTATAATAATGGTCCATCTGGGAAACCAGTTCCAGATAATCTTCCACATCCTTTACGGAATGAAAGGAATATTCCGCCAGCAAAATCGGAAGCTGCGCCTGTACCCCGATGGTAGGCGCCAGCGGCTGCTCGTAAAGCTCCAACCCTTCGGCCATGAGTGACGTGTTCAATGTTTCCAAAAGTGCGTCGTAAGTCACCCGTTGCTCACTTGTCAGTTCTTCCCGGTCATACTCCAGGAGCCTTGACTTTAAATCCCGGATTTCATCATGATTCTCGATCATCTCCACCAGATCATAGGTCCCCAGCGAAACATCCTCTGCTTCAATGCCATATGTCTCCGGGCGGAGCAGTGTATAATGGAGGTCCAGTGTGCTGGCATCCTCCATTTCTTCCCGAAACACCTCTAAACAGAACTCCTTAAAATCATTCTGAAGCGGCCCGGCCGAATCTGCAGAATAAAATTCTCCGGTCTCGCCGAGATCCGGATTCACTCCGATCCTTTCGTATCCGCAGGAGCATAAAAAAATCGATGAACACAAGATAAAAGAAATCAGACGAAAAGAAAATCCATTATTATGTAAGCCCATAATTCACCTCACAACCAATGCCGCAGCGCGATACAACCAACTGCGCTCTTGTATCAATATATAGCGTTCCCGGCCTGCATATTCTGGATTTCTTTCTCATAAAGGTTGATTTTATGTGAAAGATAAAAGATAGCCAATTAAGAGGTTGAAGTCCGAAAAAATCTGTATTATAATAAAAAAGTCACACACCTTGCTTTTGCAGTGGAAGGTGTTAAAGTAGAATAGAAAATCTGGGAGGTCACACATGTCATTTACATACAAAAGCATACTTCCGACACCGGAACAGATTAAGGGAGAATTCCCTCTGGCTTCAGAATTTGTAAAACTGAAAGCAGACAGAGATAAAGCAATCGCAGACGTTTTTACAGGAGCAAGTGATAAATTCTTAGTAATCATCGGACCGTGTTCCGCAGACAGAGAGGACGCAGTCTGCGAATATATGGAGCGCCTGGCGAAAGTCGAGGAGAAAGTAAAGGATAAGCTGATCATTATTCCTCGTGTATATACAAACAAACCGAGAACCACCGGCGGCGGCTACAAAGGAATGCTCCACCAGCCGGACCCGGAGAAAAAACCGAACATGTACGAGGGCATCATCGCAATTCGTAAGCTCCACATGCGCGTATTAAAAGATTACGGCATGTCCACTGCGGATGAGATGCTGTATCCGGAAAACTATAGTTACCTGTCCGACCTTCTGTCCTATGTTGCAGTGGGCGCCCGTTCCGTTGAGAACCAGCAGCACCGCCTCGTTTCCAGTGGTGTCAGCGTTCCGGTCGGCATGAAGAATCCGACCAGCGGCGCACTGAACGTGATGTTAAATGCTGTTTATGCAGCGCAGCATGGTCATGATTTCATTTACCGCACATGGGAAGTTGAGACGCCGGGAAATCCGCTGGCACATACGATCCTCCGCGGTGCTGTAGGCAAACATGGACAGTGTCTGCCGAACTATCACTTCGAGGATCTGGAGCTGTTATATAAGCTTTATCAGGAACAGGAACTGGCAAATCCGGCTTGTATCGTGGATGCGAACCACTCCAACTCCAACAAGCGCTACAAAGAGCAGATCCGTATCGTGAAAGAAGTTCTTCACAGCCGCCAGCACTCCGCAGACATCAACACCTTCATCAAAGGTGTCATGATCGAAAGCTATCTTGAGGAAGGCAGCCAGAAGATCGGCGAGCATATTTATGGTAAATCCATTACTGATCCGTGTCTTGGATGGGATGATTCTGAGAGACTGATTTATGAAATTGCAGAGATGTTATAATAGAAAATCGGGGAAAAAGCCGGCAAATGCGTCGGCTTTTTCCCGTTTTTCGCCCGTAAGTGGGGGCAGGAAGGCCCATTCTCTCGGCTTTTTGGTGAGAAAGTGTGGAAAGTCCATAGGAATTATGATATACTATCCCCAAAGCTGCATTTATTCGGGAATAGGTGCGGCCGCGAAGCGCGAGTGTGTTTTGCCATGCATGAAAGCTGCATGGGAATAGGAGAGTATATGAAAGTTGATAGAAAGGTGAAAAATACATTGCAGGTTTATCTGCAGTGGCCGCTGATTTTTGCAGCGATCGTTGTCTGCGCGAATGTTGCAGTCGTGATCGCAGATCCTCATGCCGGCGCAGTCATGGCAATTTTTACCGTTCTGTATCTGGTCTGTGCCGGATGGATGTTCTGGTTCGGCAAAAAGAAGATTATGGGCGGTCTTGTGACCTTCGGCGCCAACTACAGCTGGAGTCAGAATCAGCTTCTGGCATCGATGGAACTGCCGTATGGAATTGCGGATACAGATGGTAAGATTCTTTGGATGAACCGGGCGATGACTGCTGTGTTTAAGGAGGAAAAGGCTTCTAAGCGCAGCCTGACTGCTTTGTTTAAGGAAATCACGCCGGAGTCCCTCGGAAAGATGGAGCATGCGATGGAGGTCCAGAGCTCCTATGCAGATGCGATTTACCGTGTCAGCCTGAAACGGGTGAATATCCGGGCATCCAATGATCTTCTGGAGGAGAACGATGACGGTGATGTGAGCGAGCAGGTCCTTGCGGTGTACCTTTACGACGAGACGGAGCTCCATGGCTACATTCAGGCGTTCACGGACCAGAAGATGGTCGCAGGTCTGATTTATCTGGACAACTATGATGAGGCGCTGGAAAGTGTCGAGGAAGTGCGTCGTTCTCTTCTTGTGGCCCTCATTGACCGTAAGATCAATAAGTACTTCACAGGAATCAATGGTATTGTGAAGAAGATGGAGAAGGATAAATATTTCTTCGCCATCAAACAAAAGTACATGACACGTCTTGAGGAAGAACGTTTTGGTCTTCTGGAAGACGTTAAGGCTGTAAATATCGGTAACGAAATGGCGGTTACGCTGAGTATTGGTATCGGTATGAACGGCGATACTTATGTACAGAACTACGAATATGCCCGCACTGCGATCGATATGGCACTTGGCCGCGGCGGTGACCAGGCGGTCGTTAAGAATGGTTCTAAGATCCAGTACTTTGGCGGTAAGAGCCAGCAGCTTGAGAAGACAACACGAGTTAAGGCCCGTGTAAAGGCTCATGCGATGCGCGAGCTTCTTGAGACCAAAGACCGTCTGCTGATCATGGGACATAAACTTGGTGATACGGACTCCTTTGGTTCTTCCATCGGTATGTACCGTATTGCGACTGCGTTAAATAAGAAAGCGCATATCGTGATCAATGATATTACGTCGTCCGTGCGCCCGATGTACGAGCGCTTTGCAAATAGCTCGGATTACCCGGACGATATGTTTGTAAAGAGTGATGAGGCCAAGGAGCTTGTGGATAATGGTACTGCTCTTGTTGTTGTGGATGTGAACCGTCCAAGCATCACCGAGGAGCCGCAGCTTCTTAAGCTGGTGAAGACCATTGTTGTCATTGACCATCACAGACAGACCAGTGAGAAGATCGCGAATGCTACACTTTCTTATGTGGAACCGTATGCATCTTCTGCCAGCGAGCTGGTTGCGGAGATTTTACAGTACGTTGGCGATAATGTAAAGCTGAAATCTGTGGAAGCAGATGCGATGTACGCAGGTATGGTCATCGATACTCAGAACTTTACGAATCAGGCAGGTGTGCGTACCTTTGAGGCAGCGGCGTTCTTGAGAAGAAACGGTGCGGATGTGACGAGAGTGCGCAAGCTCTTCCGTGATAAGATGGAAGATCATAAAGCCCGTGCGGAAGCAGTTCGTTCGGCGGAAATTTTTGAGGATGCTTTTGCGATTGCTGTCTGTGTGGCAGAGGGTGTGGAAAGCCCGACAATCGCAGGTGCGCAGGCAGCCAATGAGCTTCTGAATATTGTAGGAATCAAGGCGTCAGTTGTTCTGACACCGTTTAATGGAAAAATCTATGTAAGTGCCCGTTCCATCGATGAAGTAAATGTTCAGGTCATGATGGAGCAGATCGGCGGCGGCGGTCATAGAACTGTTTCCGGAGCACAGCTTACGGATATGACTGTCGAAGAGGCGAAGGATAAGATCAAAGAGGTCATCCTTGCCATGAAACAGAAAGGAGAAATTTAACGTGGAAGTTGTATTATTACAGGATGTAAAGGCTCTTGGTAAAAAGGGTCAGATCGTAAATGTAAATGATGGTTATGCAAGAAACTTTATCTTACCGAAAAAGTTAGGTATTGAGGCAAATGCGAAGAACTTGAATGATTTAAAATTACAGAAGCAGAACGCTGAGAAGGTTGCTGCGAATCAGCTTGCAGACGCGAAGGCACTGGCTGAGAAGATCGCTGAGTTGTCTGTAACAGTTTCCATCAAGGCCGGTGAAGGCGGAAGAACATTTGGTTCTGTTTCCACAAAGGAAATCGCGAAAGCAGCAGCTGACCAGTTAAAGTTAGATATTGATAAGAAGAAAATGGTACTTCCGGAGCCGATCAGAAGCCTCGGCGTGACAGAAGTTCCGATCAAGTTACACAAGGATGTGACAGCAACTCTTCGTGTGAAGGTCGTTGAAGCAAAATAATTGAGGGATTGATACTATGGAAGAAGCGTTAGTTAAACGGGTACTGCCGCACAGCGTCGAAGCGGAACAGTCGGTCATCGGCTCCATGCTGATGGACAGAGACGCAATCATTGCCGCGTCGGAGATCGTTGTGGCCGATGATTTTTACCAGCGCCAGTATGGTGTGATGTTCGAGACCATGGTGGAGCTGTTTAATGAGGGAAAGCCGGTGGATCTGGTAACGCTTCAGGACAGACTGAAGGAAAAGGATGTACCGCCGGAGGTATGCAGCCTGGATTTCGTGAGAGATATCCTCGCTACAGTACCGACTTCTGCCAATGTCCGCTCTTATGCGACGATCGTCCATGAGAAGGCGGTCATGCGCCGTCTGATTAAGATCAATGAAGAGATCGCCAATTCCTGTTATGCCGGCAAGGAGAATCTAGAGACGATTCTGGCGGATACGGAGAAGAATATTTTTAACCTCCTCCAGAGCCGGAATTCCGGAGAATTTGTTCCGATCCGACAGGTGGCATTGAATGTATTGGATAAGATTGAGCAGGCCACAAGATCCAAGTCCACGGTTACCGGAATTCCGACTGGTTTCATCGATCTGGACTACCGGACATCCGGTCTGCAGCCGTCTGATCTGATTTTGATCGCGGCTCGCCCGTCCATGGGTAAGACGGCGTTTGTATTGAATATTGCCGATTATATCGGTGTGCGCCGTCAGAAGACATGTCTGATTTTCAGTCTGGAAATGTCGAAGGAGCAGCTGGTGAACCGTATGCTTGCGATGGAGTCCAATGTGGATTCTCAGAAGCTTCGTACCGGTACGCTTACGGAGGCGGATTGGGATGCGGTCGTGGAAGGTATCGGAACGATCGGTAATTCTAAGCTGATCATTGATGATACACCGGGTATTTCCATTATGGAGCTGCGGTCGAAGTGCCGTAAGGTGAAACTGGAGCATGGTCTTGATCTTGTTATGATCGACTATTTGCAGCTTATGACCGGCAGTGGTAAGAATGGGGATAATCGTCAGCAGGAGATTTCGGAGATTTCTCGTTCGTTGAAGGCGCTGGCGAGGGAGATTAATGCGCCGGTGATCGCGCTTTCTCAGTTGTCACGTGCTTGTGAGACTCGTACAGATCATAGGCCGATGCTTTCGGACCTTCGTGAGTCGGGTGCGATCGAGCAGGATGCGGACGTTGTTATGTTCCTGTATCGTGATGATTATTATAATAAGGATACGGATACGCCGAATGTGGCGGAGGTTATTATTGCGAAACAGCGTAATGGTCCGATTGGAACGGTGACGCTGGGATGGAAGCCGGAATTGACACGGTTTGTGAATATGGCGAAAGAGCAGTAAGTGAATATTTGATTTTTGGATGGGCCCTGTGTGCGACTTTGCGTTGCGCATGGGGCTTTTTTGTATGTGCTGGGGCACGTCTGGTTTGTCTTAAGGCAAGTTTGCCTTGTATTTGCAGTGGTTCGCTGTGAAATCGATGTTTAACAATTTAACTGACAGTTCATTGTTTGTGGCTTTGGGAGGTGGTATATTATGGTTAGAGTATGATTTTGTAATTGTCTGTTTTGATCTCAATTTACAAAGGATAAAGCAGGAATGGTACAAAACCTGTCGGAGGAAATTGTAAATGTAAAAGTATGCTTGGTGAATGAGTGGCGCCAAGGTTGAAAAATTGGAGGTGTGCTTATGCCAAGATACCTGAGTGATGAAGAGGTAATGAAAATGAATGAAGCGTTGGCAAAAGGGAGAAAGTATACAGTAGAAGAAATTGAGGCAATGCCGGAGGATGTGTT
>JAFUMF010000059.1 GCA_017482945.1 Lachnospiraceae bacterium | reverse complement strand
CTTCCATACCGCCCGGGCCACCGCCCACAACAACAACCTTCTTCGGAGTTGTCGCCGGGAATCCATATTTATTTTCAAGCTCATTACCAACTACCGGGTTGAATGCACATGCGTAAGTACGATTTGTCAGGTAATTGTAGAAACAGGTAAAGCAGCGGCAGCAGCGGGAGATATCGTCTTTATTACCGGAGAATGCTTTCTCCGGGAAATACGGATCGCAGATGGACTGGCGAGCGATTTCAATGATATCTGCTTTGCCGGAAGCGATAATTTCTTCCATCATATCCGGGTCATTGAGACCGCCAAGTGTGGCAACCGGAGTTTTTACATGCTTTTTGATCTCAGCAGCCAGATGGACATTGCTGCCATGCTCAATAAACATAGAAGGATGAGTCAGTACGAAAACTTCCGGATTCTCGTGGATACCTGCGGAAACATGGATAATATCAACCTTGCCGTCGAGAACCTTCGCCATCTCGATGCCTTCCTCGATGGTGTAACCGCCCGGAATCAGCTCAGCGCCGCTCATACGGAATTCAATCGGGAAGTTCGGGCCAACCGCCTCACGGACCTTCTCAATGACAAGAAGCGGGAAGCGCATTCTGTTTTCCAGACTTCCGCCCCATTTATCTGTTCTGTGGTTCATGGTCGGGGACATGAACTGGCCGAGAAGCCATCCGTGACCGCCGTGGATCAGGACCATATCAAAGCCGGCTTCTTTCACCAGTGCCGCACCGCTCGCAAAACAGTCTGCCACGCGGTAAATATCTTCCTCAGTCATCGCACGAACAGTAAGTCCCTGGCTGTTCACTTCATCATTCGGGCCGATGATCGTCATATCAGAGGAGTCACCGTGGCTTCTTGCAGCAGCAAATTTACCGCCGTGGGCCAGCTCCATAACTGCATTACAATTGTGACGATGCATGGAATTGGCAGCCTCTTTTAAGGACGGGAGAGACATGACATCATAGAGAGTCACTTCCTTCGTGTGGGAACGGCCGATCAGGTCGACAATACCAAGGCCGATGGCTACGCTCGCAAGGCCGCCGCGTGCGCGGTGCTCATGGAACGCAATGTCTTCTTTTCTCATATGACAGTCCGGATCCAGCTCCGGATTGGACATCGGAGCGCCGAAAATACGGTTCTTGAAGGTGACACCATTGATCACGATCGGACTCGCAAGATGCGGATAATACTGATTATTCATACAATTACCTCCTATGTATCATCTATAATTTAATAATACAGGATGGCGTAGATAAATACAATGATAAAATTAATTATGCGCAATTATATTACGCGCAAAAGAATTCGAAAAAAGTCGATCCGGATCCCGATCGATCAAAACAGTGGATAGTTATTTGGCCTGATTTATGATAGAATAAAAAGAGGAAGATATTCCAATAGAAAACTCTGTTTGATACGAAACACTTAATCAAGGAGGAAGGAACATGAAGAAAGTAAAACTTGGCAATACGGGGTTACAGGTGCCGGCAATTGCTGTTGGATGCATGAGATTAAATCGCTTGGACGTAAAGGAGGCCGCCGCTCATATCGAAGATGCGCTGGCCCATGAAGTGAATTTTTTTGATCATGCCGATATATATGGAAAAGGTGCATGCGAAGAACTGTTCGGAAAAGCACTTGCCATGACAGAGGTAAAGCGAGAAGACATTTTTGTACAGACCAAATGCGGAATCGTGTCCGGCGTCATGTTCGATTTCTCCAAGGAACATATCATAGCTTCAGTGGACAATTCCTTAAAGCGGTTAAACATGGAATACGTGGATGCCCTGCTTCTGCACCGGCCGGATGCTTTGATGGAGCCGGAGGAAGTGGCAGAAGCATTTGATGAGCTTGAACAGGCAGGAAAAGTCCGCTATTTCGGTGTTTCCAACCAAAAGCCAATGCAGATGGAGCTGCTAAAGAAATATATCAAACAGCCGCTGGTAGCCAACCAGCTCCAGGTCAGCGCCGCACATTCTTCGATGATCAGCAACGGCGTGGAAGTGAACATGATGACAGACGGAGCAGTGGACCGGGATGGAAGTGTTCTGGACTATTGCCGCTTACATGATATCACCATTCAGGCATGGTCCCCATTCCAGTACGGTATGATCGAAGGCGCCTTTTTCACCAACGATGCGTTCGCGAAGCTGAATAAGAAGCTGGCAGAAGTGGGCGAGCGATATGGCGTGTCGGCGACGACCATGGCCGTGGCATGGCTCCTCCGCCATCCGGCCAACATGCAGGTCCTCGCAGGAACCATGAACCAGAGCCGCTTCCACGAAATCTGTCAGGCATGTGATATCCGGATCACCAGACCGGAGTGGTATGAGATTTTCCTGGCAGCTGGAAATATTTTGCCATAGGGAACATGAAATGTAGGAAACATTTGCCATCTGCAGCTTGTACCTGCCAAAAGAGTTTGTTGAAACAAGGGCACAAGCTGCAGATATCAGGCCATAAGAAGTCCTAAAAGAACTAGAAATATATTTCTAGTTGCAAAAAGCATGAGAAGTGTGCTATACTAGAGTAAGCGATAAAAAACTTAATATCGATGCAAAAGAGAATTGAGAGAAAAAGCATCTACGTAATGGCGGTTTCGAAAAAGCGCCGTTACGTTGGTGCTTTTTTTGTTAAAAAATAAATGACAAAAAAGGCAGTTTATGGCAGATACTTGAGAGAGAAAAGGAGAGAGGATATATATGTGGAGATGGCTCATGGATACAGCGGCCAGTTGGACATCGACTGGCATCTGGATCCGGCTGATATTTTCTATGATCGTGGGAATGGCGATCGGAATTGACAGGGCGATGAAACGGCGCGGCGCCGGAATCAAGACGCACGTGTTGGTCTGCATGGGATCAGCGCTGGTCATGCTGACAGGAGAATATCTTGTCCGGGCATTTCCGGATGCGAAAACAGACATCACCAGAAT
>JAFUMF010000058.1 GCA_017482945.1 Lachnospiraceae bacterium | reverse complement strand
GCTTACTTATTTCTTAGAACAGAACCCGTCGGTGGCAAAATCCATCGTTGAAAAATCTGTTCTTGCCCAGCGCGCCCGCGCCGCTGCAAGAAAGGCAAGGGACCTGACTAGAAGAAAAACTGTTTTAGACGGACTTGCTCTTCCTGGAAAACTTGCAGATTGTTCCAGCAAACATCCAGAGGAATGTGAAATCTACATCGTAGAGGGCGATTCCGCGGGTGGATCTGCAAAAGATGCAAGAAATAAGAGTACACAGGCAATCTTACCGCTCCGTGGTAAGATCCTCAATGTAGAAAAAGCAAGACTTGACCGAATTTACGGTAATGCAGAGATCAAAGCGATGATCACAGCATTCGGTACCGGAATTCATGAAGATTTTGATATTTCAAAACTGCGTTACCATAAGATCATTATTATGACCGATGCCGACGTGGACGGTGCACATATCAGTACCTTACTTCTGACATTTATTTACCGTTTCATGCCGGAGCTTATTAAGCAGGGATATGTATATCTGGCGCAGCCGCCGCTTTATAAGCTGGAAAAGAATAAAAAAGTATGGTACGCGTACAGCGATGAAGAGCTGAATAATATCCTGAAGGAAGTTGGCCGTGACCAGAACAACAAGATCCAGCGTTACAAAGGTCTTGGTGAGATGGATGCGGAGCAGCTTTGGGAAACGACCATGGATCCGGAGAGAAGAATTCTTCTCCGAGTAACGATGGATGAAGCGATGGCAGCGGAAATTGATCTGACATTTACGACTCTCATGGGCGATCAGGTCGAGCCGCGCCGTGAATTTATTGAGCAGAATGCAAAATTCGGAACTCTGGATATTTAGTGCGAGTGGAGGAAAACTATGGAACCGAATATCTTTGATAAAATTCATGATATAGATTTGAAGAAGACCATGGAAAAGTCATACATTGACTATGCCATGAGTGTAATTGCCGCCAGAGCACTTCCGGATGTCAGAGATGGTCTGAAGCCGGTACAGAGAAGAGTTCTTTATTCCATGGCAGAGTTAAACAACGGTCCGGATAAGCCTCACAGAAAGAGTGCCCGTATCGTCGGTGATACCATGGGTAAATATCACCCGCATGGTGACAGCTCCATCTATGGTGCAGTGGTAAATATGGCACAGAGATGGTCCATGCGTTATATGCTGGTTGATGGACATGGAAACTTTGGTTCCATCGATGGCGACGGCGCTGCGGCAATGCGTTATACAGAGGCCAGACTCAGCAAAATTTCCGTGGAAATGCTTGCTGACATTTATAAAGATACCGTTGATTTTGTACCGAACTTCGATGAGACTGAGCGTGAGCCGGTTGTATTACCGTCCAGATTCCCGAACCTTCTGGTAAACGGTGGAACTGGTATCGCAGTAGGTATGGCGACAAACATTCCGCCTCACAACTTAAGAGAAGTGATCGCTGCAGTCGTTAAGATCATCGATAACTACGTAGAAGAAGGCCGTGCAACAACAATTGAAGAAGTACTCCAGATTGTAAAAGGACCGGACTTCCCTACTGCTGCAGAAATTTTAGGTACAAGAGGGATCGAGGAAGCATACCGAACCGGCCGCGGAAAAATTAAAGTGCGCGCGGTGACAAATATCGAGACAATGCCGAATGGCAAGAGTCAGATCATTGTTACAGAGCTTCCATACATGGTAAATAAAGCACGTCTCATTGAAAAAATGGCGGAGCTTGTAAAAACAAAGAAAATCGATGGCATTACCAATATCACAGACGAATCGAACCGTGAAGGTTTAAGAATCAATATTGAACTCAGAAGAGACGTGAATGCCAACGTAATCTTAAATCAGTTATTAAAACATACTCAGCTTCAGGATTCCTTTGGTGTGATCATGCTGGCTCTTGTAAATAATGAGCCGAAGGTATTAACACTCCTCCAGATGCTGGAGTATTATCTGGATCACCAGAAAGATGTGGTGACTCGCCGTACCAAATATGAATTGAACAAAGCCGAAGAGAGAGCTCATATTTTAGAAGGTCTCTTAAAAGCTCTGGATCATATCGACGAGGTCATCAGCATTATCCGCGGATCCGCAACCGTTGCGGAAGCTAAGCTTCAGTTAATGGAGAGATTTATTCTTTCTGATGCTCAGGCTCAGGCAATCGTAGACATGCGTCTTCGTGCTCTTACTGGTCTGGAAAGAGGAAAGCTGGAGAATGAATACAAAGAACTTCAGGCAAAGATCGCTGAGTTAAAAGCAATCTTATCGGATGAAAAGAAGCTTCTTGGTGTGATCAAAGAAGAAATCCTTGTAATTTCTGATAAATACGGCGATGACAGAAGAACGAAGATCGGCTTTGATGATGATGTGTCCGTAGAAGATCTGATTTCTGACGATGATACAGTCATTACAATGACAAATCTTGGTTATATCAAGAGAATGTCCGTCGATAACTTCAGAAGCCAGAATCGTGGCGGAAAAGGAATCAAGGGAATCCAGACTATTGAAGAAGATTTCATTGAAGAATTGTTCATGACCACCAACCATCATTATCTGATGTTCTTTACTAATACCGGCCGGTGCTATAAGTTAAAAGCTTATGAAATTCCGGAGGCAGGAAGAACCGCAAGAGGAACTGCCATTGTCAATCTGCTGCAGCTGCAGCCGGGCGAGAAAATTACCGCTATTATTGCCATGAGAGAAATTGATGCTGAGAAATATCTCTTTATGGCTACAAAGAATGGTATGGTCAAGAAGACAAAGATGTCTGAGTATGCCAATATCAGAAAGACTGGACTTCAGGCAATTTTACTTCGTGAAGGCGATGAGCTGATTGAAGTAAAGATGACAGACAATACAGAGGATATTTTACTCGCAACAAAATCCGGTATGTCCATCCGCTTTAAAGAGACTGATGCCCGTGTGACAGGACGAGTTTCCTACGGTGTCATCGGTATGAAACTGGATGAAGGTGATGAAGTCGTTGGTATGCAGATGGCAAGCCAGGGTGAATATATGCTGGTTGCTTCGGAAAAAGGATATGGAAAACGTACCAAGATTTCCGAATTCAAAGTTCAGCAGAGAAGTGGTAAAGGCCTGATCTGTTACAACGTAACAGAAAAGACCGGTGAACTGATCGGCATGAAACTTGTGGATGATGACAGAGATATTATGTTGATCACAAATGAAGGCATCCTGATCCGCATGGGTGTATCTGATATTTCTGTGATCGGAAGAAATACATCTGGTGTGAAACTGATGAGTATCGATCCTGATTCTGATACGAGAGTTGCTACCATTGCGAAAGTAAGAGAGAGCAGCACAAATCAGGATGAAGAAAATGTAGAAGAAACATCTGTTGAAAAAGAATCATAATGTTTATGAAAAACCGCATGGAATGTGTTCGAACATTTGGAAATTCCATGCGGTTTTTCTTGCTTAATTGTGCGATTAATAATAAAATGAAAGATAAGGGTATATTAAAAATTGGGAGGATCATTTATGAAGGTATTAAACGTTATTAAAGATTACCTAGTAATTACATTTGGTATTTTTATTGCTGCCGTTGCAGTATACTTTTTCCTGGTACCAAGTGGAGTCACAGTTGGAAGTGCTTCTGGTTTCGGAGTTGTGCTCTCTAATTTTATTCCGCTTCCACTTTCTACCATCACATTCATTATTAACGTAGTTCTTCTTGTGGTTGGTTTCATTTTGATCGGTAAAGATTTTGGAATTAAAACTGTTTATTCCTCACTCTCACTTTCTGTGTTCCTTGGTATTTTTGAAATTATTTTCCCGAACCAGCAGGCAATCATGGGAGACCAGTTTGTGGACATGGTATGTTACCTGTTCGTAATTGCCATTGGTCAGGCGATTTTATTTAAATGCAATGCATCTTCCGGTGGTCTTGACATTGTCGGAAAAATCATCAATAAATTCTTTCGAGTGGAACTTGGCAAAGCAATTTCTATGGCCGGTATCTGTGTAGCTCTTATGTCTGCATTTACTTCTGATGCAAAGAGCGTGGTACTCAGCCTTCTTGGTACCTACTTAAGTGGTATTGTTCTGGATCATTTTATCTTTGGCCTGAATATTAAGAGAAGAGTATGTATCATTTCTAAGAAAGAAAATGAGATTAAAGAATTTATTCTTCATCAGTTACATAGTGGCGCAACAATCTATGAGGCCATTGGTGCTTATGACAATAAATCAAGAAGAGAAATTATTGCGATCGTAGATAAAAATGAATATTCCAAACTCATGAACTTCATTGTGAAAACAGATCCTGATGCATTCTTAACTGTATACAATGTAAACGAAGTGATCTATAAACCGAAGGTTTATTAATGGAGGAATTTCGCATGAGATCAGTTTCGGTAAGTGAAATTACAAGAAATATCAAAGAGATGTGCATCGAAGCAAACCATTTTCTGTCTGCAGATATGAAAAAGGTATTTGAAGATGCTGTAAAAAAAGAAGAATCACCTCTTGGAAAACAGATTTTAAATCAGCTGGAAGAAAATCTGAAAATTGCTGGAGATGACATGATTCCGATCTGTCAGGATACAGGAATGGCTGTTGTCTTTATGAAGGTCGGTCAGGAAGTACACTTTGAAGGCGGAAGTGTCAATGATGCGATTCACGAAGGCGTGCGCCAGGGATATGTGGATGGATATCTTCGAAAATCTGTTGTCAAAGATCCGATTGAGCGCGTAAATACCAATGATAATACACCGGCGATCATCTACTACGAAATCGTAGAGGGAGATCAGGTGGATATTACCATTGCTTCCAAGGGTTTTGGCAGCGAAAATATGAGCCGTGTGTTTATGTTAAAGCCGGCAGATGGAATTGAAGGTGTAAAAGAGGCAATCCTTACAGCAGTTCGTGATGCCGGTCCGAATGCATGCCCTCCAATGGTAGTTGGAGTCGGTGTAGGTGGCACATTTGAAAAATGTGCGCTGATGGCAAAACATGCTCTTACAAGAAATCTGGAGGAAGAATCCCCGGTTCCATATGTAAGAGAGCTGGAAAAAGAAATGTTAGAAAAAATCAATTGCCTCGGGATTGGCCCGGGTGGACTTGGCGGAACAGTAACTGCACTTGCTGTAAATATTGAAACGTATCCGACACATATTGCAGGACTTCCGGTGGCAATTAATATTTGCTGTCATGCGAACCGCCATGTGCATCGTGTGATTTAGGAATCTGGAGGAATCATATGGACAAACATATTCAGGTACCGATAACAAAAGAAGATGCCAAAAGTTTAAGAGCCGGTGATTATGTGTATCTGACTGGAACTATTTATACAGCCAGAGATGCAGCACATAAAAGAATGCAGGAAGCGTTGGATGCTGGAAAGGAGCTTCCGCTGTCCATGAAAGGGAATGTTATCTATTATATGGGACCATCCCCTGCAAGAGAAGGACGTCCGATTGGATCCGCCGGTCCGACAACTTCCAGCAGAATGGATAAATATGCTCCAAAACTTCTGGATTTAGGTTTAGGAGCTATGATCGGAAAAGGAAAAAGAAGTCAGGCTGTCATGGATGGAATTGTAAAAAATGAAGCAGTTTATTTTGCAGCCATCGGAGGAGCAGGTGCACTTCTATCCAAATGTATTTTAAGTTCCGAAGTAATCGCATATGAGGATCTTGGAACAGAAGCAATCAGAAAATTGGAAGTAAAAGATTTCCCTGTCGTTGTTGTAATAGATTCTGAAGGGAATAATCTTTATGAGACAGCAGTTTCCGCTTATGCGAAATAATAAAAGAAGAGACGAAAACATTCTTCCATTGTTTTCGTCTCTTCTTATTATATATAGAATCAATATATGGTAGTTTAATCAAAGGAAAAAACAGCACATCTAGTAAGAAAAAAAAAATGAAAAATATCTAAAAAAAGTTGTTGACAAATCGAAAAACGTCTTATATAATAACACATGCGTCTGGCGAAAAGGCCGGAAAGCGAAGAAATCGTAACAAACTGCGGTTGGGGAGAAATACTCAAGAGGCCGACGAGGCGCCCCTGCTAAGGGTGTAGGTCG
>JAFUMF010000057.1 GCA_017482945.1 Lachnospiraceae bacterium | reverse complement strand
AGCTTTGTCTAACCAGTCTTTACCATCAACGAATCTGGAAACGATGAAGCTTACGACATAGTCACCAGCGGAGTTGATCATAGTTGCCGGTGGGTCTACCAGGTTACCGATCATAACGAGGATCGGGAATGCAACCTCGATCTGTGTCGGGAAGAAGATAGAGCAGATGATGTACTCACCGATGTATCCGCCGCCCGGAACACCGGACATACCTACGGAAGAAAGCACTGCAACAAGGATGATCGGGATCAGCTGGCTCCACTCCATCGGCTGTCCGAATACGCCTAAAACGAAAGCGATCTTCAGAACGCAGGAGAAACAGGAACCATCCATGTGCATGGTGGCACCCAGCGGGATTACCATCTCGCTGACATCTTTGTTGATGCCAGTGGATTTTGCCGCTTCCAGGTTTGTCGGGATCGTCGCAACAGAGGAACATGTACCTAAGGATACGATTGCCGGCTGTGCGATGTGTCTCATCATAACTTTAACACCGTTCTTACCGCCGCCGAACCATGCAAACAGCGGGAAGGCTGTGAATACATAAATGAAGCAGAGCGGATAGTAAACGATCATTGCGCGAGCATATGCTTCTGTGATCGCGCTTCCATAGTTAGCAACCAGATCAGCGAAGATTGCGAAGAACGCGATCGGAGCGTAGTATGTAATGATCTGAACGAATTTGAGCATTACGTCAGACAGCGCAGCCAGCCACTGTGCGATGATTCCATCCGGGCCGCCGGACATGTTTGTCGCGAAGCCGAACAGGATAGAGAACACGATGAGCGGAAGCATTGCCTTACGTGTTAATAAACCTACGAAGTCAGAAGCTGTAAAGAAGTTTACGATCATGTCAGACAGGGATGCATACTCACCCATTGCCTCAGACGGTAACTCCTCCCATGGTGCAAGTACTGGCGGGAACAGTTTCATAAGAACGAACATGATTGCTGCTGCGATCGCACCTGTGATAACGAAGGTAGCAACAGTAGTACCCATGATCTTACCTGCACGGCTGCGGCTTCTCATTCCTGCAACAGAACTGGAGATGGACGCAAATACCAGCGGTACTACTACGCAGAACATCATATTAATAAATACAGTACCAAATGGTTTCAGTTTCATGCCGAGTTCCGGAGCGAACCAGCCCACGATACATCCGGCGATCATCGCACCGAGCATAATTGCCAGGAAGCGATAGTTCTTTAAAATAGAACGCTTTTCCATAAACATCCTCCTAGATTGATATAAATAAATGGTTGAATTTTATATGACAGCATAAATGCAAGACAGTATTAGAGCTGCAAAGCATCATCTGTTATAATTCCCTTCGCTACCATATTGGTAGGACCTGTGAGATACAGGTTTTTGATCGTTGTTTCGTCCCTGTCCACATCGATGATCAGCTCACCGCCTGTCATCTGAACACGGACATGATTTCCGCTCACAAGACCCTTAAGAGTCAGGACCGTAACGAGAGAGCCGGTTCCTGTGCCACAGGCGTAAGTGAAATCTTCCACACCACGTTCATAAGTGCGCTCATAAACCAGATCATCTCCGATCATTTCGTAGAAATTCACATTGGCGCCCTTTGGGAACGCTTTATGATAACGCATTTTTCGACCGAGGTCAAATAATTTTTGAGCTGAATAGTCCTTTAAACCTTTGATTTCAACGATTGCATGAGGAATTCCCGGATTTCCAAGTTCCACATAGGAGCATGGATAGGAAGTTCCGTCGATTTCGATGGTCTCGTCCAGACGAATCACGGAGGGATCATTCAGGCGGATCTGGTAACGGAGTCTGTCGATCCGGCGGCCAGTCACGATGCCTGCGGTTGTCTCAACGGTCTGGATCTCACCGGCAAGACCGAATTCGTATCCGTAGCGGCAGATGCAGCGTGCACCGTTTCCGCACATCTCGCCCATGGAACCGTCGGAATTGTAAAAAAGCATCTTAAAATCTGCGTTGCCGTCCGGTTTTTCTACGACCATGAAGCCGTCAGCACCGATGGACATGTGGCGCTCGCAGACAAGTTTAGCGATATCCGGCCATTTGTCGTCGGAGATTTCGCCGGAGATATTGTTGATGATGATAAAGTCGTTTCCGGCCCCGTTCATCTTGCAAAATTCCATAAAGTATTACCTCTCTTTAGCGGATTAATTCATCGTCTTACTATAGCAGAAAATGAGCTATGTTGCTAGATTCATTCGTAAAAATGTTGAACTTTTTTGTGTGGAACGGTACAATAGGGGGGCAGGAAGGGGACGATTTGCGTGAGAAAATATAGAAATGTTGTATTTGGCCTGTTGGCTGCGGCTTTTATTGGGCTTACTGGCTGCACCGGAAGTTATGATGCGGTGAGTTTTGTGGTTGTTCAGAAGGACGACAATGAGACATCCGCAGTGGCGAGTGTTACAGAAGAAGCGGAAGCTGAATCGGCGACGGAGACTGCTGCAGCGGAAGAGAGACGAATCGAGCTGGCGACAAAGGCAGAGACTGAGGTTGCGGAGATAGAGACTACTGAGGCTGAAGGTTCTGAGCCGGAAAAAGAAGAATGTGTGTTGTTGTTTGCAGGGGATGTGTATCTTTCGAATCATGTGCTCAATGCCTATGATCAGGCGGGGGGAATTCATGGTGTGCTGGATGAGGGAATTCTTGCAGAAATCGACGCGGCAGATATTTTTATGGTGAACCAGGAATTTCCGTTTACGGAGCGCGGCACACAGGCTGCGGATAAGCAGTATACATTCCGGCTTCCACATGACAGGGTACATCTGATGAATGAGATGGGAATTGATATTGTGACCCTGGCGAACAATCATATTCTGGATTTTGGTCCGGAAGGAATTACGGACAGTATCGCGGCCCTCAATGAGGCCGGCATCCGGTATGTGGGCGCAGGCGAGGATCTGGAAGAGGCGAAGAAACTGGAAATCATGGAGGTCGGCGGCCGAAAGATCGGTTTTTTAGGAACCTCCCGTGTATACATGGCGACCAGCTGGGCGGCCGGAAAGGATCATCCCGGTGTGTTCTCCACTTATGATCCGACGCTGCCGATTGAGGAAATCAAAAAAGCCGATGAACTGGTGGATTACCTGGTGGTTTATGTGCACTGGGGCGTGGAGCGTGAGACGACACCGAAGGAATACCAGCGTGTCATGGGCCAGCAGTATATTGACGCGGGAGCCGATATCGTGATCGGAAGTCATCCGCATGTGCTGCAGCCGCTGGAGTACTATAATGAGAAGCCGATCATGTACAGCCTCGGAAATTTTGTATTTGGAAGCAGTATTCCGAGCACAGAGATGCTTAAGGTGGTCATTGGCGAGGATGACAGCGTGACGGTGACTGAGATTCCTTGTACATCGTCCGGCGGATATACGAGACTGAAATAAACTGCGTGGGGAGTATGAACATGGATACGAAAGAAAAGAAAAATGCCCGGATGACCGATACGATCGGTATCATGATGACGATTGCCGGCGGCTGCCTTTGGGGATTGTCTGCGGCATGTGGTCAGTATTTGTTTGATGTGAAGGGAGCGACTGCCAAATGGATGGTTCCGATCCGACTGATCCTGGCGGGATCGCTGATGGTTCTCTACTTTATTATAAGAGAGAAGAAAGAAGCATTCCGAATCTGGAAGAAAAAGCGGGATGCCATTGATGTGGTGATATATGGCCTGGCAGGCCTGATGCTCTGTCAGTTTACTTATTATTATACGATTGAGCTGTCCAATGCGGGAACTGCGACGGTGCTTCAGTATATTTCGCCGGTTCTGATCATGATCCTGGTGTGTATCGGGGAGAAAAGGGTGCCGAAGGTGATGGAGGTCGTGGCTCTGGTACTGGCGGTGCTTGGAATTTTCTTGATCGCCACCCATGGTGATATCACGCATCTGGCGATTTCGAAGGAAGCGCTGGCGATCGGTCTGTTTTCGGCATGGACGGTCGTGGTTTATAACATGCAGCCGAGGCGGCTGATGCTGTATTATCCGACTCCGTATCTGCTGGGCTGGGGCATGGTTATTGGCGGTATTGTTCTGGCATTTGCTTTCAAGCCGTGGCAGTATTCAGTGAATATCGATGGCGGTGTGATCCTGGCGTTTGCAGCGATTATTTTTCTTGGAACGATTTCTTCGTTTTCCCTTTACATGCAGGGAGTGAAACTGATCGGACCGGGCAGAGCAAGCCTGTATTGCTGTGTGGAGCCGATCGCAGCAACGCTGATCTGCGCGGTGTGGTTAAAAGAGCCGTTTGCAGCCATTGATATTGTGGGATTTGGATGTATTATTGCTACGATATTGATATTAGGATTTCTTGATTTGAAAAAGAGTGCATAATTGAAGGGCGTTGTCAGTGCGTTTGTTTCTGACAGCGCCTTTTAAGGCTCTGGAAAGAACTAGATCTTTAGAGATCTTAAATCCGGCAAATGTCTATTGGTAAAAGTGCATGAAAATAGAGAGTCGATTTTTATTTGACATGTGATGTTTGGGTAAGCTATAATTTAGCTATTCTACAAAATCTTTTTATTCTAAAAGTTCTTATTGCGTTTCTTCGGTGCTTCACCGGAAGACTCGAGAAGATTGAACATGTAACTGGAAAATTGAAAATATTGAAGAGTGAACCGGCGGTTGTTCATGTTTTGTGTTTGTGGATGGTATAATGTTGACAGAGATATAGAGGATGCTGGCTTCTTTGTAATGGTTCACTCTGCATGGGAAAGAGGTGTACTTTTATAGGAAAAGAGGATATAAGCCTGGTACGTTATTTTGATGATGATAGCCGATATGCGGATCTGATGAATGGATTTATTTTTCATGGGCGGCAAGTTGTATCAGCGAATGCTTTGAAAGAAGTGGATTCCAGAGTGACTGGGGTTTGGGAAATGCCAGATGAAAAGACTGGGAAAAAGTTCACGCAAAGATATCGAGATCTTGTGCGGAAAACGGTTTTCGGTGTGAATTGTGTGATTTTTGCAATTGCAAATCAGGCGAACGTACATTATGCGATGCCTATTCGCATCATGTCTGAGGATGTAAAGGAGTATGACAAACAGCTGAGGAAAATTCAGAAGAGACATAAGGACTCGAAGGATTTAAAGACCGAATCGGAATTCCTTGGAAATTTTTCTGCGGAGGATAAGGTGCCTGCAGTGATTTCTATCGTGGTTTATTATGGAAAAGAACCATGGGACGGAGCTCGAGATTTGTATGAGATATTGGATTTTACCAACATTCCTGAGGAGATGAGGCTGTTCATCAATCACTATCCGATTCATGTTCTGGAGGTGCGCAGGTTTGAAAATACGGAATGGTTCCAAACGGATTTACGGGAAGTTTTTGAAGTGATTCAGCATGCAGAGAATAAAAAGATGTTAAAAGATTTTGTGGAATCATGCGGAGAACGGTTGGACGATTTGGCTGAGGATGCATGTGAAGTGATTGCGGCGATCACGAAGACACCGGAGTTTGTATTTAGTAAAGCAAAGTACAGGAGTGAGAAAGGGGGAATTAAGATGTGTCAGGGAATGAGGGATTGGTTGGCGGAAGAAAGAGCCCTGGGACACCAAGAAGGCCACGAAGAAGGGCGCAAGGAAGGTCACGAAGAAGGGCGCAAGGAAGGTCACGAAGAAGGGCGCAAGGAAGGTCACGAAGAAGGGCGCAAAGAAGGCCACGAAGAGGGACGT
>JAFUMF010000056.1 GCA_017482945.1 Lachnospiraceae bacterium | reverse complement strand
CAGTCCCTGATCGTAAACTTTACAATGAGAATCGGTTCTGCTATCATGGCAGCTTCTTCTCTAAGCTTCCTCGGTTTCGGTGCAAACGTAACTGATCCGGAGTGGGGCGCAATGCTTTCCCAGGGTAGAAGTTACCTTAGTACAGCACCGCACATGGTTTATCTGCCAGGTCTTGTAATTTTCGTTACAGTTCTTGCGTTCAACCTGTTTGGTGATGGCTTAAGAGATACTCTTGACCCGAAGATCAAGTAATTGATTGAAAATTGAAAGGAGTCTAAGTATGCCACAAGAAGTATTACTTGAAGTAAAAGATTTACGAACAGAGTTTTTCTCTAGTAAAACAAGCAGCGTTACTGCTGTTGCAAATGTTTCTTTTAACATTAATAAAGGTGAAATTCTTGGCCTGGTAGGTGAGTCTGGTTGTGGTAAGAGCGTAACTTCTCTTTCTATTATGCAGCTTTTAAAAGATACTCCAGGTAAGATCACAAATGGTCAGATTATTTTAGACGGTGTTGATCTTGTTACTGCTTCCGCAGAGGACGTAAGAAAAATCCGCGGCGGCAAGATGTCCATGATCTTCCAGGAGCCGATGTCCGCTCTGAACCCGTCTATGCGTATTGACAAGCAGATGATCGAGACAATCTGTCTGCACTCTGATAAGACAAAGGAGCAGGCTTTAGCACATGCAGCTGAGATGCTGAAAAAAGTAGGTATCCCGGATCCGCCACGTGTATTAAAGAACTATCCGCACCAGCTGTCTGGTGGTATGTCCCAGCGTGTTATGATCGCGATGGCTATGAGTAATGATCCGAAGCTGCTGATCGCCGATGAGCCGACAACAGCTCTTGACGTTACAATTCAGGCTCAGATCCTCGATCTGATGAAGAAGATCCAGAAAGAAGAACAGTCCAGTATTCTTCTTATTACACATGACCTTGGTGTTGTAGCCGAGATGTGTTCCCGTGTTATCGTTATGTACGCTGGTAAGATCGTTGAGGAAGCTCCGGTTGAGATCCTCTTCGGCAATCCGTCCCATCCGTATACACAGGGCCTTATCGCATCCGTTCCGAAGCTCGGTTCCGGCGTAAAGGTACTTCCGTCTATCCCGGGTTCCGTTCCGGACCTTGCGGCTATGCCGGAGGGCTGCCGTTTCGCTCCGAGATGTAAGTATGCTACAGATAAATGTAGAACAGAAAATCCGGAATTATTCGAGATCGGCGAGAACCACAGATGCAGATGCTGGCTCATGCAGGATAAATAAGGGGAGGAGACTACTATGGAAAAGAAACCGATTCTTTCATTAAAAAATGTATCTAAAACTTTCCCTGTTGGTAAATCCCTTTTAGGAAAGCCAACTAAATTCGTTCACGCTGTAAACAACGTTAGCTTTGACGTTTACGAAGGTGAAACATTCTCCATCGTAGGTGAGTCTGGTTGTGGTAAGTCTACAACAGGTCGTCTTATCAACCACCTGATGAGCCCGGACAGTGGTGAAATTTGGTTCCAGGGAAAAGAAATCTCCAAGATTTCTCAGGACGAAATGCGTCCGTTAAGAAAAGACATGCAGATGATCTTCCAGGATCCGGCAGGCAGCTTAAACCCGAGAATGAAAGTTGCTGAGCTGATCGAAGAGCCGCTTCTTATCCACACAGATTTAGACGAAGCTGGCAGAATGAAGATCGTTAATGAGCTTCTTGGTATCGTAGGTCTTAGTGCAAAACACGCTCAGCGTTATCCGCACGAGTTCTCCGGTGGTCAGAAGCAGCGTGTAGGTATCGCACGTGCCCTGACTGTTAACCCGAAATTGGTTATCGCCGATGAGCCGATCTCCGCTCTTGACGTATCCATTCAGGCACAGGTATTAAACCTTCTGAACAGACTTCAGCAGGAATACAAACTCACATACGTATTCATTTCCCATGACCTTTCAGTCGTAGAAATGATCTCCGACAGAATCGCAGTTATGTACCTTGGATTCGTAGTTGAGACTGCTCCGAAGGAGTTATTATACAAGACTCCGATGCATCCGTATACAGAGGCTCTTCTCTCTGCTGTACCGATCCCGGATCCGACACTCCACAAAGAGCGTATCATCCTTGAAGGTGATATCCCGTCTACAATCAATCTTCCGAAGGGCTGTCCGTTCGCGGCAAGATGTAAGAAATGCAAACCGGTGTGCTTAGAGGAAAGACCGGTAACACATGAGGTTGAGCCGGGTCACTTTGTTGCATGCCATCTGTACGACTAAGATTTCTTAAATATCTGTTGCAGTTTTATACGCAGCATGATAGGATTTGGTATTGATGGAACAGCTAGAATTAGCTAAAGACTATATCGTTATATTTTTAAGGAGAATTCAAACATGAACAAACCGTTAATCGAAGCTTGTGTTGATTCCTATCAGTCTTGTGTGAATGCTTGGAAAGCAGGCGCAGACAGATTAGAGCTTTGTGCTCACCTGATCATCGGTGGATGTACACCGTCTCCGGTTGTTTTCAAGCAGGTTATGGAGAGCTGCCCGGGCGTTAAGATCAACGTTCTGATCCGTCCGCGTTTCGGTGACTTCCTTTACACAGAGGATGAGATGGATGCTATGTGCGCAGACATCGAAACTTTCAGAGATTTAGGCGCTAACGGCGTTGTTATCGGTGCTCTTACACCGGACGGCGAGCTCGACATCGAAAAGATGAAGAGAATGATGGCTTGCGCTGGTGATATGGAAGTTACTCTTCACCGTGCATTCGATATGTCCCGTGATCCGTTAAAGACTCTCGAAGAGGCAATCGAACTTGGCTGCACAACAATTCTTACATCCGGTCAGCAGAGCGACGTAGTTGCTGGTAAAGACTGCCTGAAGGAAGTTTATGCAGCAGCTGCTGGCAGAATCGATATCATGGCTGGTTGTGGCGTTAAGAAGTGGAACATCCAGGAAGTTCACGATCACACAGGCATCATCGTATTCCATACAACAGGCAGAAAGGGCGCTCTTGACTCTGGCATGAAGTACAGAAAGAGCACAGTTGCTATGGGATTACCGACACTTTCCGAGTACGAAATCTGGCAGACAGATGAACAGGAATTCAGAGAGTGTGCAGAAATCGTTCATGCATTTTAAGTTGCAAAAGTTCAAATATGTAGAATAGTCAGTGAATATTGAAGAAGCTGCTATCTGACAGACGTGGATATAAAAGGCAAGTTCACTGAAAAATGGACTTGCCTTTTGTTCGATTATATTTTTTATATTCCGCAGGGAGGAAAACAAGAATATGATTTTTACACAGAAAGTAGTAGATGCAACACAGGTGAAATTTGACGAGCTGCTTAATAAAGCAGGCGAAGTTAAAAAGCAGGAAATTCTTGCCTGCCTGGATGAAGCAAAGAAAACTGTGTCTGAAGACGTGATCTTCGC
This sequence comes from Lachnospiraceae bacterium, assembly GCA_017482945.1. Taxonomy (GTDB): domain Bacteria; phylum Bacillota; class Clostridia; order Lachnospirales; family Lachnospiraceae; genus Pilosibacter. The sequence goes on along the minus strand of JAFUMF010000056.1, from coordinate 377 downwards.
AATTAAATGGATCTACGCAAACAGCCCGTTAAGCGATATGGCAAACTATGATTTCGACATGTTTAAAACATGTGCGGAACATGGCGTATTCCTTCGTGAGACATCCCCGTTTGCAAAAGATCTCCCAGAGGACATCTTTTTAAACTATGTATTACATATCAGAGTGAATGAGGAAGAGCTTTGCGACTGCCGCAAGCTGTTCCACGGTCTCCTGGCTGACAGAGTAAACCATCTGTCCATGCATGATGCTATTATCGAAGCAAACTACTGGAACTGCGAAAACGTAATATACCAGTTAACAGACATCCGCACAATTTCCGCACTCGGCGCTTATAACTCCGCTTACGGCAGATGTGGTGAGGAGTCTAACTTCGGTG
>JAFUMF010000055.1 GCA_017482945.1 Lachnospiraceae bacterium | reverse complement strand
TCCGGTAAGACAATCGATAAGCTGTTTGTTTTAGACGGCTGCCAGGACGGTCCGGTGAAATCCATCGTTCGCGAGGCGAAAAAACATGACACGATCGTGAATTTCGTTGCCAAAGAACGCCTGGACCAGATTTCTGATACAGGTCATCATCAGGGTGTGATTGCTTTTGCAGCGGCTTATGAATATGCGGAGGTGGAAGACATCCTGAAGATCGCGGAGGAGAAGGGCGAGCCGCCGTTTATCTTCCTGCTGGATGGAATTGAAGATCCGCATAATCTGGGCGCGATCATCAGAACTGCGAACCTGGCTGGCGCTCACGGAGTGATCATTCCGAAGAGAAGAGCCGTTGGTCTGACAGCGACGGTTGCCAGAACTTCCGCCGGTGCGTTAAATTATACGCCGGTTGCGAAGGTTACCAATATGGCTGCTACGATTGAGGAACTGAAAAAGCAGGGCATGTGGTTCGTCTGCGCAGATATGGGCGGAGAGACCATGTACAGACTGAACCTTAAGGGTTCCATTGGCCTGGTGATCGGTAATGAAGGAGAGGGCGTAAGCCGCCTTGTGAAGGAGAAATGCGATATGATCGCTTCCATTCCGATGAAGGGTGATATTGACTCTCTGAATGCGTCTGTGGCTGCAGGTGTTCTGGCGTATGAGATCGTGAGACAGAGACTTGGGGCGAAATAAAAATTCGATATTTTTTGAAGACGGATATCCGATGGAGTGGGTATCCGTCTTTTTCCTTCGGAGCAATGATATAATAAACGAACTGAAGAGCAATGGACGGTATGTAGATCGCTTCAAACAATAAAGATATCTGAGAACAAGATATTAAAAAATGAAGGTGAGACAACACGAATGATAAATATATATGAAAATGCAGAATTGATCCGAACTTTGCAAAAAGAGATTCCGGTTTTAATGGCGGAAATCCGTGCGTTATAGAAAGAACTGGATCGGAAGTTCCAGCTGAATGGTGCGAAGGTACCGATCACATTTGGTCTGGAGAAAGACTTACTTGGATCTTATACGCGGGAAGGAGAGGGGGAGAAGGAGCATTTCCAAGCAGTACCTTTGGCAGCCAGGAACACATGGCAGCGCATGGAAGTAATTTTTTATCAACGTATGGGTATCGAGAAATAATATTGAGAAATGCAATAGACAGGTTGACATCTGTGTACCTTTTGAATATAATTAAGGTATACAAGTGTCAACCTATTGTTTTTGTGTGTAAATTAAATAAGATGTAAGAAATGGAGGTGCCGCATGCAGAAAAGAAATGAAGCAATTAGTTTGTCTGATGGTGAATGGAAGATTATGAATCTGTTATGGGAAGAACCGCCGAAAACCGTGATGCAGCTCACAAAACAGTTGGATCGGGAGACTGGTTGGACGAAACACACGATTATTACGATGTTAAAGCGTCTGGAAGCGAAGCATGCTGTTTACCACGAAGAAGGGGAAAAAGCGAAGCAATTTTTTCCAGCGATTCCACGTTCCGAGGCAGTGCTTGAAGAGACGAAGGGATTTCTGGACCGTGTATACGAGGGCAGCTTAAGCATGATGCTTCATTCTATGGTCTCAGCAAAGCGCTTGTCCAAACAGGACATAGAAGAATTGTATGAGATATTGCAGAAAGCAGAGGTGGAGAACCATGATTGAAACCATGATTACTTCTTCTGTTTTGATTCTTGCGATTTGTCTCATTCGGTTCGTGTTAAAGGGAAAGATAAATCCGAGGATCCAGTATGCGATGTGGGGATTGGTCGCGCTGCGGCTATTGGCTGGAGTGTTTTATCCCGTAGGGAAATGGCTGTCGGGGCTGCAGAGTCATTTTAGTGTGATGAATGCGGCGGATCGATTTAAAGAGCGTGTGATCGTTGGAACTCCAATGGAACCGCTGGTGGATAATCTGGCATCCGGCCGTGTTTATAGGTTTGAGGATGCCAGTCATGTGGCATTAAAAGCAGCCGGAATCGACTGGCAGCTTTGGATCATGGTGGTGTGGGCCATTGGAACGGTAGCTCTTGTGGTCTGGATGTCGTCTGTGAATATGAAGTTTTATCAAATGCTCAAGGCGCAGAGGATCGTCTATAAAGGTGCGATTCCGGAGTTCGTAACGAAGCCGGTCTACGTTGTACCGGGACTGCCCTCCCCCTGTTATTTTGAACTGTATGGAGATGAGGCGATTTATCTGCCACAGGAGATGACGGATTCGGCAGTGAATGTGCGTCACTGCCTGGCTCATGAGATGGGGCATGTAAAGCAAGGAGATCTGCGATGGGGAAGCCTGAGATGCGGCTTGCTTTGCATGTTCTGGGTCAATCCGCTGATCTGGGTGGCTGCTGTTCTTTCCAAGCGCGACTGCGAATTGTCTTGTGATGAGATTGCAGTTGGATTTTTGGGCGAGCAGGAACGATTTTCTTATGGAAGAACCCTGATTGGGATCATAAGCGGGAAAAGCGAGACCGTCAGCTTGTTCAGTACAGCAACAACGATGGCAGAGGGGCGCAAGGCAATCAAGGAGCGGATCGAGGTTCTGGCGAAGAATCCGAGGCGGACGATTCCAATGGTGATTGGGATTGGATGTGTTGTGGTTGCGTTGGCGGCGTGTACGTTTACGTCGAGTGTTGAACGTGGTGAATCGGACGGATACGAGGAGTTACAGTATATTCAGGAGCAATACTCGGAAACAAATGGCCAGGTTGCAGAAGAAGTGGTATTAGAAGAGCAGCCTGAGAATTCCAATTCGGGTTCTGGAAGTGAGGAAAGTGTTTTTGCGGAGCAGAATGAGACAAGAACGGAGCTGACTTTGGAGAAAAGCGGGCAGTGGGGAAATTATTATAGGATGAGATTGTCCGGGATTCGTTGGAGCAGTGACGAGTATGATATTAAGCTGACCGTATACGAAGACGGAGAGGCTGCGACTTTGCTCGGAGATGGTAAATCGTTGCTGGGACATGCATATTTTCTTAACGATGATGGCTCTGTGACATTGGAATTTTGGAACATAGAAAATGCGGGATCCATTCTTATTGAATTAGTTAGTCACAGTGGAGAAATCCTCGCGGATGCAAGGTACGCAACAGAAAATCAGGAACCTTACGAAACATACTCTCTGCATCAGGAGATAAAAGGCGCAGGAAACACTGCAATCACCCTTATTTCGGCAGAAGAGTATCCGAATGCACTATGTCTGACCTTACGTGGCAGTTCTGATTTTGCTCATAAAGAGTTTATAAACAAGAATACGATTTTATTAAAGCAAGAGGGAACAGAGGAAAGATCAGAGTGGGCCGATCCGGTGATGGGTTCAAATCAGACCGGTTCATGGAAAGTGATGTACCTTTTCGCGGAAAATTCTTATCCGATGTCAAAGATAGAGGCTCTTGCTTGTGGCAGGGGAGCAGATATCGCGGATTATGTGATCAATGATCTGGAATATCATCGCATCCAGATGACAGCTACTCATACCTGACTCTGGAACTGAAGAAAGTCTTTGATGAGTGGATCGTGACATGGAAAGGGTTTGAAAAATAAAGGATGTATTTGAGGAGATCCGTGTTATAATAAACTTACAAAAGCAATTAAAAAGGCGTTGACTGGAGATAGAGTTATGAAGAAATGGTTTTTTGTGTGCTGCGTGGCAGTGAGTTTGTTTGTCGTCAGTTGTGGCAATCAGGAAACATCGTACGACGAAAGTATTGAGATAGAATCTCCTGTTGCATCAGAATCATTGCAGGAAATTTCGGAGGAATCATCAAAAGAGCAGTCTGCAAATGTGGAGAATGAACCGGATGAACGTGTACTGCAGGTAAAAAATCCTTCATGGGAATATTATGTGAAAGAAGACATAGAATCATATTCCTCATCTACGGTCCATCTGGAACTGATGAAGGAAGAAGCAAATAATATTACAGACGTGGAGTCTTGGGTCCAGGAACATGATGTTTCCATACCGCAGATTCCCTATGGTGATGAAAAATATTTCTACGAATATGTCAGAGATTCTTATCCGCTGATAAAACTTCTGATTCGCGATGCTGCAAGCGGAGAGACGTTATTTACGGTTGATTTTACGGATTTTTCAATTCCAGATGAATGTAACGAAGAATACGCAGATTTTGTGAACGAAGGAATCCGTTATGCCAAGATACAGGATCAGGTTCTGTATGTGGCGACCGGACATAATACATACACGGAATGGGCGCCGCACAACGGTTATATTACGGCAGTCGATTTGGAGAGTGGTGAAGTCCTGTGGAAGACCGAGCCGCAGATCTGCAATTCCGATAATTTCGAGATCATCGGTGACAGCATTGTCTGTGGATATGGATTTACCAGTGAAAACGATTATCTATATGTGCTGAACAAAGCGGATGGCAAGTGGATAGAGCGCATCCCGGTCGCGTCTGCGGTGGATTATATTGTGAGAAAAGAAAACACCCTGTATGTTCGTACCTATAATACCGACTATGAGTTTTCTGTATGGAATTCGGACGGGACGGATGAGGTGGAGAATTAAGGGTCAGAGTGATATCAAGGTCCGGGACAACTTTCCCGGACCTTGTATGATGTGGAAGTTAGATTTCCTATATGATATTGACCAGTTAATCCTCCAACGTAAACACCTGGTACATATTGGACCATGGATTTCCAATAATATAGCTGGTGTAAGTTCTTCCTGCCTGAACGTTGATGCTGTAGGTCAGGAGCGGATTGTTCACCGCGCATCCTGGGCACGAAGTACCGGTGATCACAGTGAATATCAGCTGCGGAAGTTCGTTGAAAGTCGTGACATTGACCTGGGAGTTTGTCACAAAGAAGGTGTAATTTCCGGTAGAAGCCTGTTTAAAGGAGGTCACTTCTTTGAAACCGACACCTGCGAAAACGACCTGATTGTTGAACAGACGTACATCATAGGAGGAACCGCTGTAGGTCATGTTCGCAACACGCAGACACCCGAAACCGGATGGAACATTGGTGCAGCCCATGTCGGATACTTTTGTGAGTGTGACACCGCTGGAGTTGTCGAGGATCACCATGGTCACCCGCTCGCCGGAAACGAACGCCAGTGTCTGCTGGTAGAGGATCGGTCCATTGGTGCGGCGGACTGTTACAGTATGGAAACCGTCTGTGACCGGAACGTAATTGGATACGGTAGCAAAGGTGGATCCTGAGAGTACGTTCTGTCCATCAATTAATACGTCCAGGTTCATTCCGTTGGTGGATGCATTTAAGAAGCGGACCTGGCCATAATAAGTAATGGATGGCTGGCTTGGGAACATCGGACCTGTACTCGGGAACATGGAACCGGCACCTGGGAACATCATATCCGGGAACATTGGAAAATCCGGCCAGTTGTTTGATGTGCCCGGAAATGCAGGAGTACCGCCCGGAGGAGCTACAGGAGTGGTCGGTGTTCCTGCAAGATCGTCATTCATTCCATTATTTGTATCATTACCAGGATAAGCAGGAGTACCGCCGGGAGGTGCGACCGGAGTTGTGGGGATTCCGGAGATATCCGGCCATGCGGTGCTGGCGGCACCGTTCTCTACAGTTGTTTCGGTTGTATTGTTATTGGTATCTGGCATGAGAAACCTCAGTGTTTTTTAGTATAAGGTATGAAGCGGCATGGCGAAAAGTTCCTGTTGACAAAAAGTAGAACCCATGTTAATATATCAAAGGTTGAAAATGCTGCTATAGCTCAGCAGGTAGAGCGCATCCTTGGTAAGGATGAGGTCTCCGGTTCAAATCCGGTTAGCAGCTTGAAACTAAAAAAGTCGGAAGCTTCGATGAGAAACTTCCGACTTTTTCTTTTTTGAATTTATTAATCTTTCTGGGAAATCGCTTCCTGAGAGGTGCGTTCGATCAGGACAGCCTCTCGACATTCGTACGGTCCCATCTCATAGTATCCGGTCGTAAAGCGGTTCAGGCGCTCTAAAGATACGCGGCGGTTGGCTTTCTTCGGCTGGTCAAAGATAAAGGAGATACCGTCCACCAGATACTCCTGGTCAAAGTCCGGCGCATCGTATTCTTCATAATACGGATCGAAGAGCAGTACATGGTCCTCCTCAACATCGGTGACCAGAACATAGTGCGGCACTTCCAGGAAAAGATGAAGCACAACGACACCGCCCTGTTTGATAAATTCATAGACACGATGGCCCTTTTCAAATACGATATCCTCCAGACCGAGGAATGTACAGTTGATCGGGAAATTTTTGTTCTGGCTGAAATCGTTCATCCATTTAGCCATAAAGCGCATCGCAGCCCAGGATGTTCCGCTCTTGCAAAGTTCCCCTTTTGAATTATATGCATCCATACAATAGAGCATAATAAATTTAACAAGATCCGGCGGGATCTCTTCGCGGTCAAAAAGATATCGGACTCCGTTCAGTAAGGAAACCGGACCGCAGTCAAATTCTGTAGACTGGTAGTTTAAATAGTTTTTCATGGCAGAACCTCTTTCTGTCTTAATGTAAAAAACTTAAAAGTGATTATAATGTAACTTCTGTGAGGAATTTTGTCAATAATCTAGGAAAACTTATTTTGAAAGCATGTTGAATGGTTGTGTGCAATTGATTGCGTCATTGACAATCTGTGCGATATATGATATAAATGAATTACCTCGATTGGAACGGGTTTTCCAAAGCAGGAATATCGTAATTGCAAGCGGCATGCTGAATGAGGCGTGCCGCTTTTTGAAATTATGCGGTATCTGCAATACTGTAAGGTGTGGAAAGTTTCCTGAAATATTGACAGAATAGTCAGATATCGATATAATAAATTCGATTATTTATGCTGGGAGATCAGGGATGATCGGTGTAAGTAAATGTATTAATTTATAGGAGGTTTTACTATGAGAAAAGGATTTCCAAAAGTAATCAGCGTTGTCCTAGCAGCTGCAATGGCTCTGGCTTTAACTGCTTGTGGCGGTAGTCAGGCAACAACTCAGACAACAGCGGCCCAGAATGCGCAGACAGAGACAGTGGCGCAGGCAGAGGCAGCAACAGGGGAGAAGATCGTAAATGTGGGCGTGACAAACACGCTGGAATCTCTGAACCCGTTATTGCTAAACGGTGGTGAGATCAATAAATATGCAACAGGACTGATGTTCCTGCCGCTTATGGAGCTGGATAAAGATCTGAATTTCCAGCCGATGTTAGCAGACTCTATTACAACGGAAGACAACCGTAACTTTATTGTTCATATTGATGAGGAAGCAACTTGGTCCGACGGTACTCCGGTAACCGCAGCGGACGTTGAATATACAGTACTTCGACTTGCGAGCCCGGTGATCGCCAATACCGCAATGATGTATTATGTATTTGAAGGTGTAGGCGACGATGGCTTCGTAGAAGAAGGCGCAACAAGCATTGACGGCGTGAAGGTAATTGATGAAAAGACGATTCAGTTCACAACAAAAGATGTGATGTCTTTAAATACATTCCAGAACTCTTACGCACGCTACCTTCTGACTCTGCCGAAGCATAAGGTCGAGCAGTACAGCGAGGCAGAGCTGTCCACAGCAGAATGGTTCACAAAACCGGATGTAGTGAGCGGTCCGTATGTGGTAACTGATTATGACGTGGATCATTATATTGCATACACAGCCAATGAAAATTATTGGAAGGGCGTTCCGAAGATCGACAAGCTGAATATCAGAATCGTTGACGGAAGCCAGATTTATGCAGGTCTCCAGTCTGGAGAGATCGATATCACACAGCATACAATGACAGATATCCCGATGCAGGATTATGAGAGCATCGAGGCTCTGGAAAATGTGGATATCGTTTATGGTTCTCCGGTAACAAACCAGTCTATGTTCATCCAGACTGCAAATATTCCGGACGCGAAAGTTCGCCAGGCTATGCTCTATGCGATCGATCGTGAGAAGATCTTAAATGAGCTTATGAAGGGTCACGGTGAGGTCGTTGACGGTTTCTTATCCAGTGCGAGCCCGTACTTTGACGAGACCATCACACCGGTTACTTATGATCCGGAAAAGGCAAAAGCTCTGCTTGCAGAAGCTGGCTGGGACGGAAGCAAGACATTACAGTTCTATGTGAACTCCGGTGATTCCACATTTGTCAACGCAGCTACAATTATGGTGGCTCAGTGGCAGGCTGTGGGAATCAAGGCAGAAGTGAAGACTGTTGACTTCGCAACTCTGATGTCTATTTCCGGTACACAGGATTATGATATCTTAGCAGTACAGTATACTTATGCACCGGTTGATCCGTATGCAGATATGGCTTGGTTACTTGGCGGCGAAGGAAGCTGGACCGGTTATGGCAACGATGAGGTCAACACAGCACTTGCAGGTACACAGACAACTCTTGATGCAGCAGAGCTGACAAGCCTTTACTCTGTTGTGAATAAGAAAGTACAGGAAGATGTTCCGATGATCTCTGCTTATGTGATCAGTGCCCTTGGCGCGAAGAATAAGCGTCTGGAAGGTGCAGAGCCGAGTGTTTACGGATTCTTCAATGATGTTCAGAACTGGGATGTGACTCAGTAAGAATCCGGGAAGAAGTGAGGAAATGCCATGTCGCATTTATTGGAAGTGAATGGCCTGACCACAGCGTTCTCTGCTGATTACGGAGAGACGGTCAGTGTCGATCATATAAGTTTTCATGTAGATGAAGGAGAGACTGTCTGCATCGTGGGTGAGTCCGGATGCGGAAAGAGTGTTACTTCACTGTCGATCATGGGATTATTAGGAAAGGGTGGAGCTGTCAAAGACGGCTCTGTCCTGTTTGATGGAAAGAATCTTTTGGAAATGACGGAAAAAGAGCTGGACGGGCTGAGAGGAAACCGGCTGTCCATGATCTTCCAGGATCCGCTTACGTCCCTGAATCCGGTCTTTACGGTGGGAAATCAGATCGTGGAGAGTATCCGTACCCATATGGATCTTTCAAAGGAAGAGGCAAACGAGCGCGCGATCGAGATCTTAGCACAGGTCGGAATGCCGGACCCGAAGGGAGCCATGAAAAAGTACCCGCATACGCTGTCAGGCGGAATGCGCCAGAGAGTGATGATCGCGATGGCTCTCTGCTGTGAGCCGGCGCTTCTCATTGCAGATGAGCCGACGACTGCGCTGGATGTGACGATCCAGGCTCAGATCATGTCTCTTTTGAAAAAACTGCGCGAGGAGATTGGAATGTCCATGATCCTCATCACTCACGATATCGGTCTGGTTGCCAGAATGGCGGACCGTGTGATCGTGATGTACGCAGGACAGCTGATCGAGGAGGCGCCGGTAAAGGAGCTGTTTGCCGAGCCGCGCCATCCGTATACGAGAGCTTTGCTGGCCACTGTGCCGAGTATTTACGATAAAAAGGACCGGGTGCTTGAATCGATCCCTGGCATTGTGCCGGAGAACTACGATTCGATTACCGGATGCCGTTTCGCAGACCGCTGTCCGTACCGGAGACCGGAATGCGACGCGCCTCAGCAGGATCAATGTATCAATGCCCATCATAAAGTCAGATGTTGGAGAGCCGTGGAACAAGGCATTTTTGAAGATGGGAGTAAGGGCGAATGACACAGGAAAAAGAATATGTCCCACTGTTAAAAGTGGAGAACATGAAAAAATATTATCCCATTAAGGGTGGTATTATCAACCATACCATCGGCCATGTAAAAGCGGTGGACGGAGTCAGCTTTGAAATCGCTGAAGGTGAGACTCTGGGACTGGTTGGTGAGTCCGGATGTGGCAAATCCACGATCGGACGACAGATCGTCGGACTGGAAAAACCGACAGAAGGTAAGATTTACTATGACGGAAAGGATCTGACAGCGCTCGGAAAGGCTGAAATGAATCAGATCCGCACGGATATCCAGATCGTGTTCCAGGATCCGTATTCGTCACTGAATCCGAGAAAACATATTTATGAGATCCTGGCACAGCCGATGCTGTACCACAAAATCTCGGACAAGTCTACGATTGACAAGGACCTGGAAAGACTCCTTGATATGGTAGGACTTTCCAGAAATGTGCTGGGAAGATATCCGCATGAGTTCTCCGGCGGACAGAGACAGCGAATTGTGATTGCGAAAGCGCTGTCATTGAATCCGAAGTTCCTTGTGTGTGATGAGCCGGTCAGTGCGCTGGATGTGTCCATTCAGGCACAGATCCTGAATCTTCTGAAGTCGCTTCAGAAGGAACTGAACCTGACCTGTTTATTTGTTGGACATGGCCTTGGCGCAGTTAACTATGTCAGTGACCGCATCGCAGTCATGTATCTTGGAAAAATCGTGGAGCTTGGCGAATCGAAGGATGTTCTTTTGAACCCGGTTCATCCGTATACGAAGGCCCTGATCGATGCAGCGCCTGTTCCGGATCCGGAAATCGAAGCAGGAGAGCATGGAATCCTTCAGGGAGAGATTGGTTCCAGCACCAATCCACCGGCGGGATGCAGATTCCATCCAAGATGCCCGTTTGCGACAGAGAAATGTAAGACGACAGAGCCGATGCTCGCAGTATGCAACGGAGTGGGAGTTACACCTGGCCATATGGTTGCTTGTCACTATGCAGATCGTTTTATCAGTGAAGGAAAGGCGGGGAAAGTATGAGTAAATATATTATCAAACGAATCCTGATTGCTATTCCTGTTCTGATCGGAATTACGATCATTGATTATGCCATCATGTGTCTGGCAGGAAGTCCGCTGGAGATGCTTCAGGGACCGAGAATTTCCGAGGCAGCCGTGGAGGCGAAAAAAATCGCGCTCGGTCTTGACCAGCCATTCTATATTCAGTATCTGGTGTGGATGGAACAGCTTTTGCATGGCAATATGGGATTTTCCATGAAATCCTTCCAGCCTGTCAGCCAGATGATCTTGGACCATCTGGGACCGACCCTTCTTCTGATGGGCGCGTCTATGATAACCGGTCTTGTGATCGCGATTCCTGCAGGTATCTACAGTGCCGTGCATCAGTATTCCAAAGGTGATTACGCGGTCGTTACTGCTTCATTTTTGGGAAGCAGCGTTCCTGGATTTTTCCTTTCTCTGCTGCTGGTCTATATTTTTACAGTGAAGCTGAACCTGCTTCCGTCCAGTGGTATGGTAACATTGGGAACGGACGGAGGAGCGTTGGATGTGGCGAAACACATGGTAATGCCGACGCTGGTCCTGGCGTTTTCTATGGCAGGAACTAACATCCGATATATCCGAAGTGCGGTCCTTGAGATCCTTCAGCAGGATTATCTGAGAACAGCGAGAGCGAAAGGTATCGGTCATTTCCTTGTGATCAATAAGCATGCGCTCCGCAATGCACTGATTCCGATCGTAACGGTAATCGGTATGCAGATCCCGATGCTTTTCGGCGGTCAGGTTATCATCGAGCAGATCTACTCCTGGCCTGGTCTGGGGCTGATGACCATGAGTGCCATCAACAGCCGTGACTATCCGGTCATTATGGGTGTTTGTCTGCTTTCTGCAGTCGTTGTCCTGGTGGCGAATCTGGTGACGGATATCCTGTACGCGCTGGTGGATCCGACAATCCAGTTAAAGTAAGAGAGAAACTGGGTTGGAAAGGCATGGTAGAGAAATGAACAAATCGAGAAATAAGAATACGATAGATATTACAAATGAGAGCTATCTGCAGACAGTATTCCGTCGTTTCAGACGTCATCGTCTGGCGATGTTCAGTCTGGTCGTATTGCTGGTTCTTGGCGGGGCAGCGCTTTTGGCGCCGATCATCGCGCCATATGATCCGGAGGCACTTGCAGGACCGTTTGCGGCACCGCCGAGTGCGGAGTTCCTTCTGGGAACGGACCAGATCGGACGAGATGTCCTTAGCAGACTGCTTTATGGGATGCGGATCTCTCTGCTGGTCGGCATTATGGCGACACTGATCTCGACTGTGATCGGTGTGGTCCTTGGACTGATCGCCGGATATTTCGGCGGGATCGCGGATATGCTGATTATGCGCTTTACGGACATGGTCATGTCCTTCCCGTATATTTTACTGGTGCTGGTGGCAGCATCGATCTTTGAGCCGGGACTCTGGAGTATTATCCTGATCCTCGGTTTTGTGGATTGGCCGGGAATTGCGAGACTTGTCAGAGGTAATGTGCTGACACTCCGTGAGACCAACTTCGTAAAGGGAAACATCGTGGCAGGAATGCCTCTGAGACATATTTTGTTCTCAGAGATTCTTCCGAACACGACAGCACCGATTCTCGTGTACGCGACTTCAGTTTTGGCGCTTTCTATGTTGGACGAGGCAGCGCTCAGCTTCCTGGGTCTGGGAATTCAGCCGCCGGATGCAAGCCTTGGCAATATGCTGAATGGTGCGCAGTCACTGACCGTTCTTACAAAACAGCCGTGGCTGTGGGTTCCACCGGGACTGATGATCGTTGTGCTTGTTATCGCGATCAACTTTGTGGGCGATGCGCTCCGGGATGCACTTGATCCGAACAGCAGTCATAGGAGATAAAGGTAGATTCTATTTAATTTAAGGATTTTGTTGAATGGCATCCATGTTTGGGTGCCATTCTTTGTGTTGGCAAGTGCTGCGGCGGCTCCTGGGATACCCATGTCTCCAAAACACGGTCGCCTACCTTCGCTTCGCAAGGTTTTATCGCTCCGGTATTCGGGCGCAAAAAGGGCGTTTGCGCTTCATACCGGCGCAAAACCTTGTGAAGCTCAGTCAGCTCCCTATCGTTTTGGAGACATGGGTATCCCGGGAGCCGCCTGTGTACTGGTAAAGCAGGTATGAAGAAGAACATACTCAAAAGAAGCTGCAATCTTTTAAGTATGTTCTTTTTTTGAATTTTGCTATTACATTAATTGAAGTTCTATCACTTAAACTGGTGCGTAAACTTGGAGTTTTCTTGCCTTCTGGCTATTTCTGAGAGTACATATGTACATGACCCATCATCAGAGCCTGATCACTAAAGTAATTGATCCTCATTGCATTTTTCACTTCGTCCAGTGTTTGAGCTGCAATTTCCCGTGCCTGATCACTTCCCATTCTCAGAATATCGTATACAGAAGCAATGTCTTTCTCATATTCTTTTCTTCTGGCACGAATCGGCTCCAGT
>JAFUMF010000054.1 GCA_017482945.1 Lachnospiraceae bacterium | reverse complement strand
GCTCGTCCGCGTTGTTGATGATGCCCACGAAGCTGATGGCGTACAGGCCCAGATGGGACCGGACCATCAGAGGCTGGGGATCGGTGTCGGAAATGCAGCCGATGCCCATGCTGCCGTGGAAGGACCGCAGGTCCTTTTCAAACTTGGTTCTGAAAGGCGTGTTCTCGATGCGGTGGATCTGGCGCTGGAAGCCGGTCTCGGGATCGTGAATGATCATACCGGCCCGGCGGGTGCCCAGATGGGAGTGGTAGTCCACACCGAAGAAAACGTCATAAGTAATGTCGCGATTGGCAATTGCACCAAAAAAACCACCCATTATTTGTACCTCCTGACAAAAATACGGGGAACATACGGAATTAACATACGTTCATTTTACCTGTTTTTCGGCCCAGTGGCAATCGGCAAAGAAAACGAAAATCAGCGATGTTTGGTGGAATTTTTATCTAAATTATAGCATTGTCCACAAAAACACGAAAAAGGAGGACTTTTGTCCTCCTTTTGTGAATGGTATGTTCAGGGATTGACTACGTTCTGGGGCTTTCCGGCGAGAAATGCCCGGATGTTCTCCCGGGTGATGGTCAGGATCCGCTCCCGGCATTCGGTGGAGGCATAGAATGACTTTAAGTCGATGGACATGTAACATTTCTTTTTGTTTGCTTCTGCTTGTTGTGTCATTCCTGTCCCTCCTCCCGTTCGCATATGCCAGAATCGAATGCATGTTCTCTTTTTTCATTTTATCACAATTGCCAGTGTATTGTCTATCTTTCTTCGCAAATATCATCGAATTGGCAATGAGCGTTAACAGGGAAATCCCCGCTGTGCAGGCTTGAGGCCTGTACAGCGGGGATTTTGGGGATTTTCTTTATGCCTAAATCATTTAAAATAATCCATACAGCAGATATTTTTCATCCAGGGAGAGCGCCGAAGGTATTAACCCTGCCTTCTTACAAAGTTCGAAATATCGTTCCAGAATCGTATACACAACAGCTTCATTCTTTTTTGTCTTCTGTTCTGGCTTTAATGGTGTATTTGTGTTTTTCTTCATAATCGTTCTCTCCTTTCGTTTATATCTCTTTTCTTTTGGTAACTATATCGTAACATGTCTTTTATCTGCCGTATAGTGACTTTAATTATGGCTTTAATTGCTTTTTTGACGGTATTTCTTTTAAACTCAGGCTATTTACATCTGATTTTTTCTGTTTTATAATTAAATTAAAGAGATTCATTTGTCCAAAATTCCAAAGGAGGAATCTATGAAAATACTAGTGGCCGGGGGAAAAAGAACAGTCGGTATCATTCAGTCCGTTGCGGAGCACACGAAGCTTTATGTGGACTTGGAGTATCTTTATACAGAAACTTATGAAGAAATCGTATTGGAATTACAAAAGCGACAGCTTGCATATGATGGTATCCTCTTTACAGGTGCATCTCCCTTTGAATACGTCAACCACCGGGTGGATCCTCTGATCCCATGGGAGGCACTCCCAAATACTCCACAGGCGTTTCTGGCTGCCCTTTTAAAGGCGGGATACATGAATCAATGGGACTTAACCAAGGTCAGCGTGGATACATATCCTTCTGAAATGATCCACAGTGTCTATGAAGAGATTGGTTTGCATATGGATCAGATCCATTTGTATATTGCCCGCTTCCAGCCAAACGACCCGGACTATACCAATCAACTAATAGCCTTCCACGTCGATAATTATAATAGCCGCAGAGCTGCGTTCTGTATTACAAACAGCATTGCTGTTTCCACATCCCTGACAGAACAGCAAATTCCTCATATCAAGATCGACCCGCCCACGGAAATCATTATTCAGCAGATCAATGCTCTTCGTTTAAAACACCAGCTCAAAATGGCAGAGCACAATCTTGTGGCGACCATCATGGTGGATATTGAGATTTATCGGGATCAGCTCTATGAAATCAGTGAATTGGAGCGGTTCCGTTCTGAAAATGAGGCAAAAGAAACGGTTTATTTTTTTGCAAGAAACATCCGCGCGGCGATCTTTGAGATCTCGGACGGTCGTTTCGTCCTGTTCACAACACTCCACCAGTTGGAACAGTATTCTGATAACTTTCGTAGTTTTCCGCTCTTCCAGAATATCCGCCGCAGTGAGAATATCAATCATATTTTCATCGGTATCGGTCTGGGGGCCGACTCCTATTCCTCGAAACGGAACGCCGATAACAGCCTGATCCGTGCACATCGCCAGAAAAGGGACTGTCTGTTCCTTACCTATGAAGACGGAACGATTGCAGGACCTCTTACTTATGAGGTGACCAGCCAGGAAGAAAACCCGGCCTCCACAGCAAACCAGAGGCTATTGGAAATCTCCCTCCGCACCCAGATCGGCATGAATACACTCAAGAAACTAGAATCCATGATCCGCCAGTATTCCATTGAAGTGACAACACCTCAGAGACTTTCTGAGTTGATGAATATGTCTCTTCGAAACATGAACCGGCTTCTTGCGAAACTGGAGGAAAACGGTTATGTCAAAATCGTCGGCAAAGAGACCAGAGGGACCTCAGGCAGACCGAGCCGGCTGATCCGTTTTTATCTTTGATCTCGACACTCCAGCCAAACTACCTCAGGCGCGGCATGTGCATCCTGGCCCGCCAGAGCCTTTTTGATTTTCGGTGAAGATCTTTTCACGCATTGGCGTGACAAGGTCTTTCCTGGAAATCAAAAAATAGGTGCTAACCAGGAGTCAGCACCCATTTTTTTATGTCGTACGATATCAAATTCTAGTTTTCTTCCACTTCCAGATCGCCGACCAGCTCTTCCACCAGGTCGTTGATCGTAATGATACCGAGCGTTCCGCCATACTCATCCACAACAACTGCCATGGAATTATGGCTCTGCTTCATTTTCTTAAATAATACATCTGCTTTCGTGCCATCCGGAACGAAGAACGGCTTTTTCACTGCATTGGCCATAACGTTCTCACGGCTCTTATCCTGTAAACGGAAATAATCTTTGGCATTGAGGATACCGATGATCTGGTCCGCTGTGTCCTCGCAGACCGGGTAGAGGGTATGTCTTGTCTCGTGGATCGTCTCCTCCCACTGTTCCATGGAATCTTCCAGCCACAGAAGCGCTAATTTCGTTCTATGCGTGACAATCTCTCGCGCCAGCGTGTCGTCAAATTCGAAGACATTCTGGATGAATTCTTTTTCCGTCGAGTCGATGGTTCCCTTTTCTGTTCCCACATCCACCATCATACGGATCTCTTCCTCGCTGACTTCCTCTTCCTCCTCGTTCGGGTCAATGCCCATGATCCGAAGAACCAGGTTCGTTGATAAAGAAAGGAACCATACGATCGGTCCAAAAAGTCTGGACATGGTGGCAATCAGTCCCGATACTTTTAATGCCAGCGATTCTGCCTGTTTCATCGCCACACGTTTCGGCACCAGTTCGCCGAAGATCAGCGTAAAGTAAGAAAGAATCAAAGTGATCAGAATGACTGCGATCGTATCGAGGGTTGCTCTCGGAATTCCAACGCCGAGTCCGACTACCCAGTCCACCAGCGGTTCAGAAAAGTTGTCGGCAGCAAAAGCACTGCCTAAGAATCCTGACAATGTGATACAGACTTGAATGGTGGAAAGAAAGTTCGCCGGTTCTTTCGTGAGCTCCAACAGTTTCTGAGCCCGCTTATCACCGTCCGCCGCCAGCATTGCCATTTTGTTGTCATTGATAGAAATGATTGCAGTCTCCGCACAGGCGAACACCGCATTCAGTGCAATCAGCACCACCTGAATCAGTAATAGAGTTCCTATGGAACTGTCCAAAATAACCTCTCCTTTTTTGTTTGAATTTTTGGTGTATTATATCAATTCATATTCTTTTATGTCAACAGACTTTTCAAAATTTAATGCTTCCTTTATAAAGGGAAAACAGAATGTTCAGCTTCTTAACACCGGTCGAATTCATGAATTGCAGGGGGATTTCCCCTCAAAATTTGAGATTTTGGGAATATTTTGAGAATAAAAATCAATACGGATATTGTATACAATATTTCTATTGACAGTAAATTATAGTTGTGATATGTTCGTTGTGGAGATGGGTGACTGAATTAAATCTTGCCGAATTTAGGAATCGGCATTTTTTTATCCTTGATGGTTAGTTACGGCTAACCGATATTTTTTATCATTAAGTTAGCCATGACTAACCAATCATCTAAATGGAAATCTACAGTCACAAGGAGAGGAACATGCATCAGGGATTTATCCATTCTTTAGAATCAATGGGACTGGTAGACGGTCCCGGTATACGTGCGGTGGTCTTTTTGCAGGGATGTAATCTCCGCTGTCAGTACTGCCACAATCCAGACACATGGAAATTGCATGAAAATAAGTGTCAAATCTACACTCCTGAGGAATTGGTAAAACGTTTGGTGCG
>JAFUMF010000053.1 GCA_017482945.1 Lachnospiraceae bacterium | reverse complement strand
GTTGTCGTTTTTCGCGACAGCCATATCAATATATCACAGACCGCCGTTCTTGTCAACAACTTTTTTCAAGTTTTTTTAACTTGTTTTTTCGAACTTGTTCAGTCCCGGTCGCTTTCGCGGCCGTTCCTGACTTTGTTCTCTTCCTGCCCAGTCCCTTCTGCCTCTGGCTTCCGTTTCCTTCCGCCTTGGCTTCCGTTCCTGTTCAGTTTTGCCCTGTCTCTCAAGGACAAGGCATATCTTACCACCCGTTCCGACAAAAGTCAACACCTTTTTTCAAAAATTTTCGAATTGTTTTAACTGCATATACAATTCTTCAAAAATCGGTTTTTCATGAGAAAAATGCACAGATTACATCTTATTCTTATATATCTCCTATGACTTCTGCCGCCTTCAGTTCTTCTGCCAAGGATGCCAGTGCTTCCTCGTCTATGATCGTATATACAAATTTATTTTTTGAAAGATATCTCCGAGCGATAAAATCATTCAGCACTTTTCCTACGTGACGGTATGATACTCCCAGGCTTTCCGCGATATGTACCTTCTTTATATAGAAGCAATTCTCCTGGCGGTTATCCAGAATAAATTTTGCCAGACGATTTTCAAGGGGATATCCAAACGTGCAGATCAAAGACAATGCCTCCATTCTCTCTTTCCACACCAGATCCGAACATAAGCGCCGCAGGAAATAGGAATCTTGCAGAAGGATATTTCTGCACTGCTTTAACGGAATCACCAGCATCAGACATTTTTCCAGTGCCTGAACGGTAAATGGAGAAACATCTCTTACCAATTCCATCTCACCGATCAGGCACGGTGCATGGAGTGTCTGGAGAATGACCGATTTTCCATTTGCCAGGGAAGCCCTGACACTGCAGCGTCCCTGTACCATGAGGTACAGATATACCGGTTCCATACTCTGTTGAAGGACATATTCCCCGGCATCGTACTCAAGGACTTGTGTGTACTCGATCATCGTATCTTTAAAATACGCACGATAAAGTTCTGACGCCAGATATTGTTTTCGTATGATTGGATTTTTTATTGTTTTCATAATTTAAAACAGGATATTTCTCCTATTCCCTTTCTTTTTCGTCGATTATACTATAGTCATAAAGGAGGTTCAAGAACATGAGTGAAAAACTGAAAGTAATTTTAGACTGTGATGTGGGACATGACGATGCGATTGCACTGATGCTGGGGGCTTCCCATCCAAAGATCGATCTTCTTGGTATCACTGCTGTAGCCGGCAATCAGGTTTTGAAAAAGACTTTGGCCAATACTCTTCATATTGTCCAACATTTGGACTTGAATATTCCGGTATACGCCGGTATGGACCGCCCCATGGTACGTGAGCAGATGGTGGCAGGCGAAATTCATGGAGAATCCGGTCTGGACGGTCCGGTTTTCGATCCGCTGACCATCAAAGAAGAGAGCGAACATGCGGTAAGCTATCTCATCCGCACTCTGATGCAGTCGGAAGAAAAGATCACACTGGTTCCTGTCGGTCCGTTGACCAACATCGGAATGGCGCTTCGCCTGGCTCCGGAAATCATACATAAAATTGACCGTATTGTATTGATGGGCGGCTCCTGGGGATTAGGCAATTACACAGCCGCTGCCGAATTTAATATTCTGGCGGATCCGGAGGCTGCACATGTTGTATTTACCTCAGGTGTTCCGATTGTTATGATGGGACTGGACCTGACACATCAGGCGCTGGCAGATATGAATGTGATCGAGCGTATGGAAGGGATTGGAAATAAGGCCGGAAAATTATTCGGCGATATCATGCGCTTTACCTTTGAGACACAGAGAATGTTTGGACTGGAAGCAGGCCCGGTGCATGATGTAACTGCGATGGCGTATGTCATTGACGAGAGCATTTTCGAGACGAAACCGGCTTACGTCGAAATTTGCCTGGATCATGGTTCCTGCTATGGTCGGACGGTTTGTGATTTCCATGGAATCTCCGGAAAGGAGCCGAATGCGCTTGTTGGCACCAGTCTGGATCTGAAGCGATTCTGGGATCTTGTTGAGACAGCACTCCACGATCTGAATTAACACACTTTGCACCAGTCTTCCTGGGCCGTAGCTAAACTTCCGTTCAAGAACAGCTCAATCAACTGGAAAATCAACACCTAAAAAGTCAACTCAGAACCCCCTCTGTAAGCAGATTTGAACAGTTGTCTAAACTACCTACGGAGGGGTTCTTTATAATTAAACGCTTCTATTTCCTATATCTAGTTATTGCTGCTGTCCAGCGTAAACCAAAATTCCACACCATTCTCCCAATTCTCCACGCCGCACTCCTGCCCGTGGCCGTCCATGATCGCTTTCACGATGGAAAGACCGATGCCGCTGCCGCCGTAGGCTCTGGTTCTGGCTTTGTCTACTTTGTAGAATTTTGTCCAGAGGTTCGGAAGTGCCTCTTCCGGTATTGGTGTTCCGGTATTGAAAACACTGACGCGAGTTCTGCCCTGCTCCGTGTTGATGCGGATCACAATAATCTTCTCTCCGCTTGCGTGGTTGATGGCATTGCTCAGGTAATTGGTCACAACTTCCTCTATCTTAAATTCGTCAGCCCAGACATAGATTGGGTCAACAGCCTCGAATTTGACTGTTATCTCATTTTGTTCAATGAGGATTCTGGCCGCACTGATCACGCCCTGGATCAGTTCTGCCAGATCGAACCGCTCCATAATCATCTTATCGTTTCCACTTTCTAAAGAAGACAGTGTCAGAAGCTGTTTTACCATTTTATTCATTTTTCCTGCTTCGTCTACGATCACATCGCAGTAATAATCGCGGCTCTCTTTATCGTCCGCCATTCCCTCCTGCAGTCCTTCCGCATAGCCCTGGATCAAGGCGATCGGTGTCTTCAGTTCGTGGGAAACGTTTGCGATGAACTCTTTTCTCATTTCATCGATTCTCGTTTTTTCTTCAATATCTTTCTGAAGCTGATTGTTGGCGGATTTCAGCTCTCCGATATTTTCTTTTAAGCGATCGGAAAGTGTGTTCATACTGTTTCCGAGGATTCGGATTTCTTCTACCTCGTGACCATTTGACTCAAATTTAACATCGAAATTCAAATGAGACATTTTTTCCGACAGAACCGACAGTTCATTGATCGGTGCCACCATTTTCTTAGTCAAGAAATATACGAGAATCGCACCGCTCGCTGCCGCAAAAATGCCCACATAAGCGAGGAAACGATTCGAAAGCTCTACACTCTCCCGGATACTGGATAGGGGGGTGTTCATAATAAATGCTGTGCTGTTGTCAGAGAAAAAGCCCCAACTCTCCAGATACATACCCTCTCGCCACGGATCGAAAGTCTGCTGGATTTTATAGTTTTCATATTCTTCCAGAACTTTGATGTTCATGCGGTCTTGTCCGAAAATGTACCGGTCCATTCGGTTTTTCAGGAGTTGGGCATCTCGGGCAGTCGAATAAATCGCCGTTTCTTCCGCACTGTTATCGATCATCAAAATCGATACATTGGTCGTATCACTGAATTCCCGGACGATCCGGCGCAGATTTCCTTCTGTCACATTCCCCTGTGCATCCTGCTCCTGTCTCATTGCTTCCGCAATTGTGATCCCGTCCTCATTATTACTTGCAATCTGCTGGTCGATCGCGGTATATGCCTCGTTCAGCGATTGTACTTTGTCGCTAATGTAATATTCCTCCAGATACCAGCGGTTCACACCCCAGATCGCAACTACCATGACCGCAACCAGAATAATATAGGTTACCGTCAGCCTGGCTCGTATGGATTTCATCATTCATCTACCTCAAGTTTATAGCCCATGCCCCAGATGGTCTTGATCAGGTCGCCCTTTTCTCCCAGCTTGCTTCTTAGCTTCTTTACATGGGTATCGATGGTTCTGGCATCTCCGAAATAGTCGTAGTTCCAGACGTTGTTCAGGATCTTCTCTCTGGAAAGGGCCATTCCCTGATTTTCCATAAAGTAAGTGAGAAGTTCAAATTCTTTATTGCTCAGATCGATCGGCTCGTTATCGACGAAGACTTCATGGGCATCTTTATCCAGGCGGATTCCGGCAATTTCCAGAACTTCTCCGGTCACAGCCGCCTTTCTTCGCAGAATTGCTTCAATGCGGGCCACAAGAATCTTCGGGCTGAACGGTTTGGAGATGTACTCGTCCACTCCAAGTTCAAAGCCAAGGAGTTCGTCGCGCTCCTCGGAGCGGGCTGTCAGCATCACGATCGGAATCTGGGAATACTGGCGGATGGTCTTGCAGACTTCCCAGCCGTCCATCTTCGGCATCATGACATCTAAAATGATCAGGTCGATTTCTTTGTCCTTGAAGAACATATCTACGGCCTGCTCACCATCTTCGGCTTCCAGGACTTTGTATCCCTTTATAGAAAGAAAATCTTTGACCAGCTTGCGCATACGCGCTTCATCGTCAACTACCAGAATTTTTACTGTATCCATTCACTTCACCTCGCTGCTCTTATTTTCTGTATCTGTTAATGGTTCTAATCCTATAATAACAAACCGATATCTAAAATTCCACATTTTCACTAAAGTTTCACATTTGCAAAAAAGCCCAAGCCGCAGGCATTACGTCTACGGCTTGGGCTAAAGCTTCTATATATAAAGGCTTCCATTTATTATTCTTCGTTCTTAGCGATTGCAATTCCAAGCTCATCAAGCTGCTTCTGGTCTACCACGTTCGGAGCTTCCATCATCAGACAGGATGCATCTTTTACCTTCGGGAATGCGATTACGTCACGGATACTGTCTGCGCCTACCATTAACATGATCACGCGGTCAAGACCATACGCGAGACCTGCATGCGGCGGAACACCGTACTTGAATGCTTCGAGAAGGAAACCGAACTGGGAGTTTGCGCTCTCCGGTGTGAAACCGAGTTTCTCGAACATCTTAGCCTGGATATCAGCCTGGTGGATACGAACGGAACCACCGCCGATCTCTGTACCGTTTAATACGATGTCGTATGCTTTCGCACGAACAGCGCCCGGATCGGAATCGAGCAGGTGTAAGTCCTCATCCATCGGGGATGTGAATGGGTGGTGTACCGCTACATAACGGTTCTCTTCCTCGTCATACTCAAAGAGCGGGAACTCGGTTACCCATAAGAACTTGAACTCGTCCTTTTTGAGAAGATCCTGCTGTCTAGCAAGCTCAAGACGAAGGTTTCCAAGTACATCAAATACCACTTTGTTCTTGTCCGCAGCGAAGAGAAGAAGGTCGCCCGGCTTACCATCCATAGCAGCCACGATCGCATCTAACTCTTCCGGCTTCATGAACTTGCCAAAAGAACACTTGTATGTTCCGTCTGCACCGATCGCAAGGTATGCGAGACCTTTTGCACCAAAGCCCTTTGCGTACTCAACGAGAGCGTCGATTTTCTTTCTCGGCATAGCGCCCTGGCCTTCCGCGTTGATACCGCGAACGGATCCGCCATTTTCAAGAGTGCCCTTGAATACAACGAATTCACAGTCTTTTACTACTTCGGAAATGTTCTTTAATTCCATACCGAAACGAAGATCCGGCTTATCGGAACCGAAACGGTCCATTGCCTCACGGTATGTCATTCTCTGGATCGGAAGCTCGATGTCGATGCCGTTGATCTCTTTGAAGATTTTCTGGAGCATTCTCTCGTTTACGTCTAATACATCGTCAACGTCTACGAAGGAAAGTTCCATATCGATCTGTGTGAACTCCGGCTGACGGTCAGCACGAAGGTCCTCGTCACGGTAGCATCTTGCGATCTGGAAATAGCGGTCAAAACCGGAGCACATTAAGAGCTGCTTTAATGTCTGCGGAGACTGCGGCAGCGCATAGAAGTTGCCCGGATGAACACGGCTCGGTACAAGGTAGTCTCTTGCGCCTTCCGGTGTACTCTTGATTAATGTTGGTGTTTCGATCTCTAAGAATCCTTCATCAGCAAGGAACTGGCGCACCATTGTTGCAACGCGGCTTCTTACTACGAAGTTTTTCTGGAGGTCCGGACGACGAAGGTCCAGATAACGGTATTTTAAGCGAAGCTCCTCTTTTGTCTTGGAGTTCTCCTCGATCGGGAACGGCGGCACTTCGGACTCAGAGAGAATACGAAGGGATTTTGCACGTACTTCGATCGTACCTGTCTTTAAGTTTGTATTTGCAGCGCCGGAACGTTTTTCAACCACGCCGACAACCGCAATTGCGAATTCACTTCTTAATTTTTCAGCTTTTGCGAAGCTCTCGCTTCCGCAGTCGCTCTCTTCGAAGATGATCTGGATCAGGCCAGAACGGTCACGAAGGTCAGTGAAGATGATGCCGCCTTTGTTTCTGCTCTTCTGAACCCAGCCCATTAATGTCAGTTCCTGGCCGATGTTTGCCTCAGTCACTTCTGCGCAGCGACAGGAACGCTTTAAGCCCATCATTGATTCTGCCATAATTTTACTCTCCTTTATTCCTACTTCAAAGCTTCTTTGTAGAACTCTTTGAATTCTGTATATCCTTCTTTACCAAGCTGCTCCTTCTGGAACTTCTTGTTCTTGTTCATCTGAGCCAGGAGAATTGTCTTTCCTGCCTTTCTTTCTTCCATTGCCTCTTTCATAATAGAAGAAAGTCTGCTCATGTCCATGCCCTTCTCAAAGAGCCATGCTTCTTTTGCGTTTACAGTCGGTACAGTAAATCCAGCATCCATTAAGATGGTAACGATTCGCTCGAAACCGATGGAGAAACCACATGCCGGAGTATCCATTCCTGTGAACTTGCCGATCATCTTATCGTAACGGCCGCCGCCTGCAACAGAACCGCCGAAGCCTTCCATGGAAACTTCGAAAATTGTTCCTGTATAGTAGCCCATGCCGCGAACGAGAGTCGGGTCGAAGCTTAATTTGAAATCACCTGTGGAAACTTCTGCCACTGTATCGAGGATTTCTGCTAAGTTTTCTGCTGCACCTGGCTCAAGAACGCCCTCAAGGATCTCGCCCATCTTGCGTACGCCGGATGCATCGTTCACTACCTGGCCCATAAGGTCCAGGTACTTATCAGCTGTCTCTTCGGAGTAACCGTTTTCCATCAGCTCTTTCTTCACGCCGTCCATACCGATCTTGTCCATCTTATCAACGGTGATGAATACTTTCTCGATGTCGTCCTCCGGGAATCCGCTGTAAACAGCCATCGCGCGAAGGATCTTTCTGTCGTTGACACGAACTTCGAACTTGTTGTTCGGGCAGATCTTGGAAAGTGCTGTTGTTGTTGCGAGGATCAGTTCGATCTCAGCCTGGTTTGTTGCATCGCCGAGGATGTCGATGTCACACTGTACGAACTGTCTGTAACGTCCCTTCTGCGGACGGTCTGCACGCCATACGCTGCCGACCTGGAGTGCCTTGAACGGGGAGGTCAGGTTGGCGTTGTTGTTGGAGTAATATCTTGCAAGCGGAAGTGTCAGGTCATAACGAAGTCCGCTGTCTGTTAAATCGTTTTCTGTCTCTGCTGTTTCCAGATTTAACTTTTCGCCGCGCTTTAATACCTTAAAGATCAGCTTTTCGTTGTCACCGCCCTGTTTGCTCAGGAGGTTTTCAATGTGCTCTACGCACGGAGTCTCGATGGAGGAGTAACCGAAGTTTCGGTATGTTTCCTTGATCTGGCCCAGAACATAGTCACGGATCTGCATTTCTGCAGGCAGAATATCTTTCATGCCGGTAACCGGCTTTTTCTTTAATGCCATAATGTTAGTCCTCTGATTTCTAAATAATTTCCGGTAGTGGTCTACCTTTTCAGTGCAATTTTGCGGCCCACGCCACATTGCCATCTGCACTTAATCTTAGTATACACCATCCAGCTTTTCAAGCATTTTTTCTTTTCTCTCGATCATTTCATCGATTCTTTCGATGTACTGCGTTACATCTTTTACATTTTCCACTCGTTCTAAGCGATTTTCCTTCGGGAATACCACTTTTGTGGTGGTTCCGGCACCGCAGGCAACGATGGTCTGCTTTTCTTCCATAATAAGAATGTTGTAGATACACGCCTTATCCGGTGCCGCATAGCCAACGTTTTCGAAGTTGCCGGCCATGTTTTTCTGGCGGTACAGATAATATGGAACCAGTCCCATTCCACGGGAATATTCCGCAGTCAGGTCGATCATTTCCTGTGTGTTTTCAATCTTTAAGTTGGCATATTTTTCCCGGAAGATGTTGAGGCGTGCTGCACGCTTGATCGCCAGGGAGTGGACGGTCACACTGTCAGGTGCCAGCGCTTTGATTTCTTCCATGGTTTCACGAACATCCTCCAGGTCCTCCTCCGGAAGTCCGATGATCAGATCCATGTTGATGTTGTCAAAGCCCAGTTCTCTCGCCAGACGGAACTGCTCTTTTACATGCTCGACGGTGTGGAGACGACCGATCAGGTCCAGCGTCTCCTGCTTCATGGTCTGCGGATTGATGGAGATCCTTGTGATTCCATGGGCACGAAGAGTACGCAGCTTCTCCTCC
>JAFUMF010000004.1 GCA_017482945.1 Lachnospiraceae bacterium | reverse complement strand
TCTCTATGGTGCATGGGCAGCGCTCGCAGCTGACCAGATGCTCCGTACAGCGCTTGTTTTTGCAAGATATAAGAGCGGTAAATGGAAGACCATTAAACTTAAAACTGAAAAATAAGTATCAATTTAAATCTCTCCTGATTATCAGCGTCAGGAGAGATTTTCTTTATGTAAAAAATTACTTTGAATTCAAAAGTTTCTAGTGACAAATGCACCATACAGTGCTAGAATATTTTTCGTAAAATTAACAATATTTAAACATCTCAGAAACATTTTGGAAATATCAATCTGCACTACAGGAAATAAGAACATGCATGAGCTTGGAGTTTTGACACAGGTGGTCCGCACAGTGAGGCGCGTTGCCGACCAGAATCATATCGAAAAAATTAAACATATCACGCTGGACATTGGGAAAGACTCCACATTCGTTCCGATCTTCCTAAAGAAGCTGTATCCCGTAACAATTGATCAGATAGAGCTTCTCAAAGGCTCTGAACTGAAGATCAACATGGTCCAGGGGACAGGGCTGCAGATTAAAGATATCGGATATTAAATATTTCAGATGATTCACTTGATAGGAAAGTAGTACAATGAGCGAAGTGAGAAAACAGGCATCAAATATCGATGAAAAAGGAAATGTATTATATTTAGATGAGGAACGTCTCGCCAGAAAGGTCGTGGGGTTCCCGCCCTACAAAAACAGGTCCAACGGACTTGGA
Organism: Lachnospiraceae bacterium; assembly: GCA_017482945.1. Classification (GTDB taxonomy): domain Bacteria; phylum Bacillota; class Clostridia; order Lachnospirales; family Lachnospiraceae; genus Pilosibacter. The sequence goes on along the minus strand of JAFUMF010000004.1, from coordinate 19,226 downwards.
ATCTTTAACTTTATTCTGGAACATTTTCTTTATATGCGAAAAAGCCTCTGGCCCTGGGCGCTGCGTCTATATCACTTTTTCATCCGGTTCTCCAAATGGATGAAAGAGGGCGGTATAAAAGCCCTGATTTATAAGAAGGGAATTATGCTGGCACCGGATATGGAGGCGCATACCTCAACGATCGTAATGCCTCTCAATGTGGATATCACAGATAAAAGTGAAAAAGTCGTCATTCCGATGGATATGATCAAGGAATCCCTAAAACACGCGTCCTATATTGCAGGCATGGACACTTGTCTGTGCCGTGATGCCAATGGATGCGATGATTATCCTCATGATGTGGCCTGTCTGTTCCTAGGAGAAGGCGGCAAAACCGTCGTGAAACATGAGCTTGGAAGGCAGTTTACCTATGAGGAAGCATGCGAGCGCGTCGATCAGGCTGCTGCACATGGTCTGATGGGACAGGCGGTCTGGATTGAAGTTGAGCAGATGCTCTGGGGAATCCGAAATGATGAAATGGACAAATTCCTGGAAATCTGTTTCTGTTGTCCTTGCTGCTGTATTGCCATGAGACTAGCGAGAAATGCGACCGAACATGAACGACACCGTTTCCATCCGGCTGGATGGACGGCAGTTCCGGACCAGACCAAGTGCGTAGGCTGTAAACGGTGCGTATCTGGACCAAACGGATGTCCGGTAGAAGCCATCAGTTTTAATGAACATGGAAAAGTGCAGATCAATCAGGAGCTCTGTGTCGGCTGCGGAATTTGTAAGAGCAGGTGTAACCTGGATGTGATCAAAATTAAACAGACGATGCCGATGCGTGCAGATCTTCATGATTATTTTGAGAAGGACTACAATCTGGATATTAAAATCTGGGACAATCACTAATATGGAGTTAATATGGAAGAGATTAGAATCATCGAATTAAAACAGAGTGTTTTTGAAGATAATAAGAAAGATGCCCAGAATCTTCGTGAGCGCTTAAAGAAAGAAAAAACATTTCTTTTGAACCTGATGTCGTCTCCGGGATCCGGAAAAACGACAACACTTCTTAAGCTGGCAAAAGAGCTGGACGGAAAAGTAGAATGGGCGGTTATGGAAGCGGATATCGATTCTGCTGTAGATGCTGAAACCATGAGAAATGCCGGTGTCAGATCCATTCAGCTTCATACCGGTGGAATGTGCCACCTGGATGCGGACATGACAAGACAGGGACTTGCAGGACTTGATACTGAAAATCTGGATCTTGTGATCCTTGAAAATGTGGGGAATCTGGTATGTCCTGCAGAGTTTGATACAGGAGCAGTAAAGAATATGACCATCCTTTCTGTACCGGAGGGTCATGATAAGCCTTTAAAGTATCCTTTGATGTATGAGACCTGTCATCTTCTTGTGATCAATAAGATTGATGTGATGGAATATTTTGACTTCGATCAAGAAAAAGTCGTGGAATATGCAAAGATGCGGAATCCGGAAATTGATATCATTTTTATCTCCGCCAAGACAGGAGAGGGGATTCCGGAATTGGCAGAGTGGATCCTTAAGAATGTAAAAGAATGGAATCAATAAGCTGTCAAGAAAAAATACTTGACGTCAAGCAAAAGTGCTTGACAAACCTTTTCATATGTAGTATGATGCAACAGGTGACCTGATATGGAAAAAATTGTGGAACAGGGTTTGCTGTATGATTTCTACGGCGAACTGCTGACAGAGCATCAGAGACACATCTACGAGGGCGTGGTCTTCAATGATATGTCCCTCAGTGAGATTGCCGAAGAGCAGGGAATCAGCCGTCAGGGCGTTCACGACCTGGTAAAGCGGTGCAACAAGATTCTAGCCGGCTACGAAGAGAAACTGAAGCTTGTTCAGAAATTCAACCAGACGAAAATGATGGTAGAAGAAATCAAAGAACTGGCCGGAGCCTACAAGCAAAGCGGCGATAAAAGCCTGATCGATCAGATAGAGGCACTATCTGAAGAAATTGGACGGCTCTGACCATTAAGGGAGACGCTAAATGGCATTTGAAAGCTTAGCTGATAAACTGCAGAACGTCTTTAAAAACTTAAAAGGCAAAGGTCGTCTGACCGAAGCAGATGTAAAGTCTGCCCTGAAAGAAGTCAAAATGGCACTTCTGGAAGCCGATGTAAGTTTCAAAGTTGTAAAGCAGTTTGTAAACTCCGTCCAGGAGAGAGCAGTTGGACAGGATGTCTTAACAAGTCTCACTCCGGGACAGATGGTTATAAAAATTGTTAATGAAGAACTCGTAAAGCTTATGGGTTCTGAGACCACAGAGATTGCCTTAAAACCGCAGAATGAGATCACTGTCGTAATGATGATCGGTCTTCAGGGTGCAGGTAAGACAACGACGACTGCAAAGCTTGCAGGAAAGTTCAAGGCAAAAGGCAGAAAGCCGCTTCTCGTGGCCTGTGACGTTTACCGTCCGGCTGCTATCAAGCAGTTACAGGTAAACGGTGAGAAAGTCGGTGTTCCGGTTTTCTCCATGGGTGACAATCAGTCCCCGGTAAATATTGCAAAAGCAGCTCTTGAGCATGCTAAGAAAGAGGGCTGCAATCTGGTATTCTTAGATACCGCAGGCCGACTCCAGATCGATGAGTCGATGATGGATGAGCTTGTAAATATCAAAGAAGCCGTTGAGGTTCATCAGTCCATCCTTGTGGTCGATGCGATGACCGGTCAGGATGCAGTCAATGTAGCCGGAACCTTCAATGAGAAGATCGGTGTTGACGGAGTGATCCTTACCAAATTAGACGGTGATACCAGAGGCGGTGCGGCGCTTTCCATCCGCTCCGTTACAGGAAGACCGATCCTCTATGTCGGTATGGGTGAGAAACTTTCCGATCTGGAACAGTTCTATCCGGACCGTATGGCTTCCAGAATCCTGGGAATGGGCGATATCCTTTCCCTGATCGAGAAAGCAGAGCTTGAGGTCGATGAAGCGAAGGCGAAAGAAATGAGCCAGAAGCTTCGGAAAGCAGAGTTCGATTTCAATGACTTCCTTGACCAGATGAGTCAGATCAAGAAAATGGGCGGCATGAGCAGCATCTTAAGCATGATGCCGGGAATGAGCCAGTTAAAAGACATTGATATCGACGAAAAGTCCATGACACGCATCGAAGCGATCATTCTTTCCATGACGAAAGAGGAGAGAGAAAACCCGAACCTCTTGAACCCGTCAAGAAAGAAACGAATCGCAAAAGGCGCAGGCGTTGATATCGCCGAAGTCAACAGACTTGTAAAACAGTTCGAACAGTCCAGAAAGATGATGAAGCAAATGTCCGGAATGATGTCCGGCAAGCGCAAAGGAATGGGCGGACTTGGCGGTCTTGGAAACATGATGGGCAAATTTAAAATGCCGTTCTAAGACCAGTTTTCAATGAAAGCAAATGCGATGGAGCATAGCTGATATATTAGTATAATTATTTATTTGAATTTTAGGAGGAATTTTATCATGGCAGTAAAGATGAGATTAAGAAGAATGGGTCAGAAGAAAGCACCGTTTTATAGAATCGTTGTAGCAGATTCCCGCAGCCCGAGAGATGGCCGTTTCATCGAGGAAGTTGGTTACTATGATCCGAACACAAACCCGAGCACAATCAAATTCGACGAAGAAGCAGCTAAGAAATGGTTAGCAACAGGTGCTCAGCCGACAGAAACAGTTGGCAAGCTCTTAAAGGTAGCTGGCATCACAGAATAATACGAGGTTGTCTATGAAGGAATTGGTTGAAGTTATCGCCAAGGCACTGGTTGATAATCCAAACGAGGTTGTGGTTACAGAATCCGAAAAAGAAGATGAAATCATTATCGAGCTTAAGGTTGCATCCAATGATATGGGCAAGGTAATCGGTAAGCAGGGACGTATCGCAAAAGCAATCCGTTCCGTAGTGAAGGCAGCTTCTTCCAAAATGGATAAGAAAGTAATCGTTGAGATTCAGTAACAATAAAAGGCTGCGGTCAGAGTAATTTGATTGCAGCCTTATTTTTTCATTCTTTAGTAGAATCAGAGTTACATTAAAATGAATTTGGGACATGCGCCTGAATTTGCGCAGATTCGGAGGTTTCAATGGAAAAATTATTACGTGTAGGTGTCATTACATCCACACACGGTGTCCGCGGAGAAGTAAAAGTATTTCCGACCACCGATGACATGAATCGCTTCAAAAAACTGAAAACCGTAATTTTAGATACAGGAAAAGAACAGCAGACTTTGAATATTGAGCATGTAAAATTCTTTAAGAACATGGTCATCTTAAAATTCAAAGGCTTTGATAATATCAATGATGTTGAAATGTGGCGCCAGAAAGATCTTTTAATCAAGAGAGAGCAGGCAGTCAGATTATCCCCGGATGAGAACTTCATTGTGGACCTGATCGGACTTGATGTTGTGACAGACGAGGGAGAGAAACTTGGCGTGATGCAGGACGTGCTTCAGACTGGTGCCAATGATGTTTATATTGTAAAAACTGCGGCTGGAAAAGAAATCCTTCTTCCGGCGATCAAAGACTGCATTTTAAATGTGGATCTGGAAAAAGGCGAAATGTTAGTTCATGTTTTAGACGGTCTTCTGGATCTGTAGGAGGATGAGATGAATTTTCATGTTTTAACCTTATTTCCGGAGATGGTTTCCAATGGCTTAAATACCAGCATTCTTGGCCGTGCCACAGAAAAAGGACTTCTTTCTTTTGATGTGATCAACATTCGTGACTATACGCTGGAGCGCCACGGAAAAGTGGACGACTATCCATACGGCGGCGGAGCAGGCATGGTCATGCAGGCAGAACCGATTTATCGTGCCTATGAGGCGCTGACCGAAAAGATCGGCCATAAACCGCGCGTGGTGTACATGACGCCGCAGGGCAAAGTGTTCAACCAGAAAATCGCCGAAGATCTGGCAAAAGAAGATGATCTTGTGTTCTTATGCGGCCACTATGAGGGCATTGATGAGCGCGTGCTCGAGATGATCGCGACGGATTATCTTTCCGCAGGCGATTATGTACTCACAGGAGGAGAACTGCCGGCGATGATGATGATCGACTGCATTTCCAGACTGGTGCCTGGTGTTTTAAATAACCATGTATCTGCAGAGTTTGAGTCCTTCCACGACAATCTTCTTGAGTATCCGCAGTACACGCGTCCGGAGACCTTTATGGGCAAGAAAGTCCCGGAGATCCTTCTTTCCGGCCATCATGCCAACGTAGAGAAATGGCGCCGTGAGCAGTCCATTATCCGCACGCTGGAGCGTCGTCCGGAGCTTTTAGAAGAAGCGAACCTTTCCAAGAAAGAGAAAAAGTTCTTAAATCAGCTGCTTGCAGAGAAAGCGGAAGCGGAGCGTCTTGCGAAAGAAGCGGAGGAACCGTCTAAAAGTCCAGAGACAGAACCAGTAATCGCAATTGATTAAGAAAAACAAATAATTTAAACAATTTATACTTGCATTTTGTAAAAACGTATGTTATAATTACGAACTGTGATAAGAGAGATGTTCCGCTGGCACAGAAATCCTAGTGTGTAAGAACATCGAATAAAATTTAGGAGGTTCACTGAGATGAACGCAATTATTAAGAATATTGAAGCTGCACAGTTAAAGGCAACAGTTCCGAGCTTCAACGTAGGTGATACTGTAAGAGTATCTGCAAAAATCAAAGAGGGAAACCGCGAAAGAATCCAGGTTTTCGAAGGCACAGTTATTAAGAGACAGAACGGTGGCGTTCGTGAGACTTTCACAGTAAGAAAGAACTCCAACGGTATCGGTGTTGAGAAGACATGGCCGCTTCACTCTCCGGCAGTTGAGAACATCGAAGTAGTAAGAAGAGGTAAAGTACGTCGTGCTAAACTGAACTACTTAAGAGATAGAGTAGGTAAAGCTGCAAAGGTTAAAGAGTTAGTAAGATAATTTATCTTGGCGGATTGAAGGGACAATGCAAATTGTCCCTTTTTTGCATCATTGGGAGCAGAGATGCAAAGTACCATGAAGAACGGAGGTGAGCCATGGAGTTCTATCAGGAACCGGAAGAAAGCCGTATTCAAATCATTGTAAACTGGATCGTGGACATCATCGTCATGATCGCATTGGCCTGTTATCTGGTCTATTCAGTGGGAAGCCGCGTGGAAGTGATCGGAAGTTCCATGAATCCAATTCTTAATTCCGGAGACGTTGTGCTGATCAACCGTCTGGCCTATGATCTCGGTTCACCGGAACGTTATGATATTGCAGTATTTACAAAAGAAAATTCCGTCTATAATATGAAGAGAATCATCGGACTCCCGGGCGAGACTGTCCAGATCAAAGACAATTGTGTCCACATCAATGGTTCCCCGTTACAGGCAGATGATAACCTTGAATATGTGACGATCGCAGGAGTGGCGGAATATCCCATCGAACTGGGAGAGGATGAATATTTTCTTTTAGGCGATAACAGAGAATCCAGTGAAGACAGCCGCTCTGCTGGAATCGGAAATATCAAAGAAAGCCAGCTGATTGGAAAAGTGTGGTTAAAATTCCAGCCACTTAACGAGCTTGGCATTATCAATTAACCAGGAGGTACTTCATGAATATTCAGTGGTATCCGGGCCATATGACAAAGGCCAAACGTGCCATGCAGGAAGATATTAAGCTGATCGATCTGATCATTGAGCTGGTCGATGCGCGTGCACCGCTTTCCAGCCGGAATCCGGACATCGATGTCCTCGGAAAAGGCAAAGCCCGCATGATCCTTTTAAATAAGGCAGATCTTGCTTCTGAGGGAGCGAATACCGCATGGAGCAATTATTTTAAAGAAAAAGGGTTTCAGGTCATGAAAATCGATGCCCGCAGCAAGGCCACATTAAAACAGATCAATGCGGTCATTCAGGAGGCGTGTAAAGAAAAAATTGAGCGTGACAGAAGACGTGGAATCTTGAATCGTCCGGTCCGTGCGATGGTCGTGGGAATCCCGAATGTCGGTAAGTCTACATTTATCAATAGCTTCGCCGGAAAAGCCGCTGCAAAAACTGGAAACAAACCTGGTGTGACAAAGGGCAATCAGTGGATCCGCCTCAATAAGCAGGTGGAGCTTTTGGATACTCCGGGTATCCTTTGGCCAAAGTTCGAGGATCAGGAAGTTGGCCTGAAACTTGCATTTTTAGGCTCCATCAATGAGGATATTTTAAATAAAGAAGAACTGGCAGGCGAACTGATCCTGTTCATTATGAAACTTCATCCGGGACTTCTTTCCGAACATTATAAGATCGATGAAACAGATAAAAAACAGTATGAAGTACTGGAAGCGATCGCTGAATCCAGAGCATGCCTCACAAAAGGCGGCGGTTTCGATCTTTCCAGAGCTTCCAAGCTGTTGTTAGACGACTTCAGAAACGGAAAACTCGGCAGGATCACGCTTGAGATGCCGAATGTACAGGCAGAATAGAGGAGAATGGTATGGCACGTACACTTAAGGGAGAACGTCTGGAAAAAGAGCTTCTCAGACTGGAAGCGATGAAAGAATTTGAGCGCCAGTATGCAGATTACGCACTGATCTGTGGAATTGATGAGGCGGGCCGTGGACCGCTTGCAGGCCCGGTCGTGGCGGGTGCAGCGATCTTACCGAAGGATTTGACGATCCTCTATTTAAACGACTCCAAAAAGCTTTCAGAAAAGCGGAGAGAGGAATTGTTCCTGGAAGTAAAAGAGAAGGCGATTTCATGGAGTGTTGGAATGGCAAGTCCTGAGAGAATCGATGAGATCAATATCCTCCAGGCAACCTATGAAGCCATGAGGGAGGCGATTTCTGGTCTTAACGCTGTGCCGGATATTCTCTTTAACGATGCTGTCACAATTCCTGGAATCGAGATCCGCCAGATCCCGATCATCAAAGGCGATGCAAAAAGTGTTTCCATCGCAGCTGCAAGCGTTCTTGCCAAAGTTACCAGGGATCATATGATGGTGGAATATGATAAAATCTTTCCGGAATACGGATTTGCAAAACACAAAGGATACGGAACTGCTGCACACATTGCGGCAATTAAAGAATTTGGACCGACTCCGATCCATCGCAGAACTTTCATTAAGAACTTTCTGCCGCAGGAGTCCCAGTAATTTCATAAGTATAGGATGTGTTTGAGGCGAAAAATAAAAGAACGACCGGCAGTCACTATGAAAATCTTGTGGCTGCCTTTTTGCAAAATCAGGGTTATGAGATCCTGGAACGAAATTTCCGCTGCAGAAGCGGAGAAATTGATCTGATTGCCAGAGATGGAAGATATCTGGTGTTTATCGAAGTGAAATTCAGAAGCTCCGGTCATGCCGGCAGTGCCTTAGAGGCCATTGATGCGAGAAAGGCAGCGCAGGTGCGCCGGGTCGCATCTGTCTATCTGTATCAGAAGCGATATTCTGAACATACGCCGGTGCGTTTCGATGCTGCCGGAGTAGATGGAGATCGGATTACATATATAAAGAATGCATTTTAATCGTCAGGATGGAGATAGTCAAATTCTAAATCCTGCTCAGAAGGGAGGCAATTCCATGTATCCATGGATCAGAAAAGAGACAGAGCCTCATTTAGATGAGAAAACAAAGAATGGTGTGACCTGGCTCTCATTTCCGGCTCTGGAAGAGACCGGTATCGTCACCCATGCCTTTTCCACCAGAATGGGCGGCGTGAGCAAAGGCCCGTATGCGACCATGAATTTTTCTTTCACACGCGGAGATGATCCAGAGGCTGTGAAAGAAAACTACCGCCGTATGGCCGATGCGCTTCAGGTGGATATGAACCGCATGGTGCTGACATGGCAGACACACACGACCAATGTGCGAGTTATCAGCGAAGCGGATTTTGGTAAAGGAGTTGTAAAAGACCGTGATTACAGAGATGTGGACGGTCTCATTACCAATATTCCTGGTGTGACACTGGTGACATTCTTTGCCGACTGTGTGCCGCTATACTTTGTAGATAAGAAACATAAAGCCATCGGTCTTTCTCATTCCGGTTGGAGAGGGACTGTCCGGAGAATGGGAGAAGTGACATTAAAGGCCATGGCCCGTGAATTCGGAACGGAGCCTTGCGATGTGGTGGCATGTGTAGGACCAAGCATCTGCCAGGACTGCTATGAAGTCGGTCCGGAAGTGATCGACCAGTTTAAAACGGCGTTCGATCCCTGTCATCATGAAAAATTGTTTTATGAAAAGCCAAACGGCAAATATCAGTTAAACCTCTGGGAAGCGAACCACATTGTGCTCTTAGAAGCAGGAGTGCCGGAGGAACAGATCTCTGTTACGGATATTTGTACATACTGCAATCCTGACCTGTTGTTCTCCCATCGAAGATGTGCAGACAAACGAGGAAATTTGTGTGCATTTTTATCATTAAAAGAGAATTAGACGATTTTTAACTGTTAGCTAAATCTGTCAATTTACGAAAAACCTTCTAGTGTATTATTTTTGCCCGCGACCATAATAGGAGTGTAGCAAAAAACAGCCGCGACAAAAGCGACAGGAACAACAAAACAAAATGTTCTTTACACGAACGAGTCACGGCAATACACGAAAAGGAGGCGTTTTATATGTCTAACACAAATAACAACAACCGTGTCGTAGTACCTGAGGCCAAAGAGGCAATGAACAAGTTCAAAATGGAAGTAGCAAACGAAATCGGTGTACCGCTTTCCAACGGCTACAATGGTAACCTCACATCCGCTCAGAACGGCAGCGTCGGCGGTTATATGGTCAAGAAAATGATCGAGGCCCAGGAAAAACAGATGGCTGGTAAATAAGCCGTAAAATAAAAGAAAGAGTCCCTTCCATCAGCGAACATGCTGGTGGAGGGGATTTCTAATTCTGGCTTGAACTGTATTTTGAACAAAAAAAGCGCTTGTATTACCCCGTCTTTCCTATTATAATGGAATGGATATAATGAGGTGAGTTATGAGAGTAATTGCAGGCAGTGCCAGAAGGCTGCTTTTGAAAACGGTGGAGGGTATGGACACCAGACCGACTCAGGACCGTATAAAAGAAACATTATTTAATATGATCAACAATGACGTTTACGGCGCGTCTTTCCTGGATTTATTTGCAGGAAGCGGCGGTATTGGCATTGAGGCTTTAAGCCGCGGAGCAAAGGATGCTGTTTTTATTGATCATGGTGCCCGCCAAATCGCTTGCATCCGCGAGAACTTAAAGACAACGAGACTGGAAGAGAAGGCGCAGGTCCTGAACAGCGATGTAATTTCCGGTCTTAAGATGCTGGAAAGGAATGGAAGAAAGTTCGACCTGATCTTTATGGATCCGCCTTATGACCATGACCTGGAAAAGCATGTATTGGAAGCTTTAAAAGATTCCAGCCTCATCGACGAGGATACCCTTCTGATCGTGGAGGCATCCCTGGGAACTGATTTTTCCTGGGCCGGCCCGATGGGCTACGAAATCGTCCGTTCCAAGGAATATAAGACCAATAAGCACGTATTCCTGATGAAAGCGGTCGAAAACTGATAAAATGAAACCGGAGATACCATTATGAAAAAGGCAATTTACCCGGGCAGTTTTGACCCGGTAACTCTCGGACATATTGATGTCATCGAGCGTGCATCCAAATTATTTGACCATCTGACGATCGGCGTTCTGAACAACATTGCGAAGACTCCACTGTTTTCCACTGAAGAACGTGTAAATATGTTAAAGGAGGCAACCAAACACATCGATAACGTCGAAATTAAGTGCTTTGGAGGTCTGACCGTCGATTTCGCTAAGGAGTGTGGTGCCAATGCCGTAGTTCGTGGCCTTCGTGCTGTTACGGACTTCGAGTATGAGCTCCAGATCGCACAGCTGAACCGTGTCATTGATTCGGAAATCGATACTGTATTTTTGATCACGGACTTAAAATATGCGTACTTAAGCTCCAGCTCCGTGAAAGAAGTAGCCGCTTACGGCGGAGATATTTCCAATTTTGTAACTCCGTCTGTAGAAGCTGAAGTGAAAAAGAAATTTGAAGGCAAGATCAAAGGAAAGGAATAGGATTATATGAGCAGAATTGAACAGTTAATCACTGAAATTGAAGAATATATCGACAGCTGTAAGTTCCAGCCGCTGTCCACAACAAAAATCATCGTAAACAAAGAAGAGATCGAGGAGCTCCTTGTAGAGCTTCGCCTCCGCATCCCGGATGAGATCAAGCAGTACCAGAAAATCATCAGCAATCAGGAAGCGATCCTTTCTGATGCTCACTCCAAAGCTGACGCAATGCTTGCAGAGGCAACTGCCCAGACAAACGAGTTAGTTAACGAACATGAAATCATGCAGAGAGCGTATGCCCATGCCAATGATGTGATCGCACAGGCACAGGCACAGGCGCAGGCAATTGTTGACAGTGCAGTAGTTGATGCCAACAACATTCGTCAGGGCTCTATCCAGTACACAGACGAGATGTTAAAGAGCCTCCAGACAATCATTACTCACTCTATGGAAGGCGCACAGGGCCGTTTCGACGCGTTTATCAGCTCCATGAAATCCAGCTATGATATCGTTACTTCCAACAGAAACGAACTCGCTGCTGGTATTATCACAGAGGTAGAAGAAGAGTCTACTGAAGCATAATACATAAAAAGAATGCAACTCCTGCGGATAATGCCGCATGGATAAGTTTCCAGAAAATGTATGGCCGGATGGAAAGTCCGGCCTTTTTTTCGTTTGAAGAAGGCCCTGCATCGGAGTCCGAAGAATTCGCAATGACTGCTTTCGTCTGGAAAATGCCGGACAAACCGCCGAAGGTCAACGCAGCGATGGAGCTTATGAATGCCGGTAGAAAGGGAAGTGAAGCAGTTAGTTCCCGGATTCCTGTCGTCATCTCCATGCCTCCGATCAATGCAAGCCGTATTGGTGTCGGAATCCATGCTGCATGACGGAGAAAAACGATCACGATAGAAAAAAGGACCAGATATCCGCCGATTTTGCAAAGGATCTCTATAGACGATAAAATGGTTTCATCGGCAGATTTTTTCCGAATATTGCGTTCCTCGTTCGCCTTAACAGGATTGATATTGGACCGGGTATTAGAAATTCGTTCAGATCCTTTCTTTTTGTTAGGATTCGAATGATCCGAATGCTGATATACTTTTTTAGCGATAAATGCCAGAAGAATCACCGGCGCATAAATGCAGATAAGAAGCTGCCAGACAGGAAGGAACTCTGCAAAAAACGGATAGACATATCCCAACACGAACATAGGGCTGGGGTGATTGCAGATTGCCATCAAAAACCGTCCTTCATGTTCCGTAATCTGACCATCTCTTACAAAATCTGCACATGTTTTCGCGCCCATCGGATACCCGCATAGAAGCCCAGAGACCAGCACATAACAGCCATCTTTCGTGATCGGAAGAAATGGACGGAGCAATCGGTACACAGGCTCCATCAAAATCTGCACTCCGCCTCCTGAAACGATGAGACCGGAGAGTACCATAAACGGAAACAAAGCCGGAACCACAGAATTGTACCATAAAAGCAGACCATATCTTGCGCCTTCGGTCACATAATCGGCATGATAGAGCATGGGAGCCAGAGCAAGGAACATAATCACAGAAAATATCTTCGATTTCTTCATAATGACCACACACATCTTCTTTCTTCACACTCTATGAGAATCACCAGGAGTTTTATGAAATCAAAACGTCCTCACATGAAGTTGCAGGCATTCGTTTGTGACAATCCGACATCTGGAAACAGTTGTACTTTTTTTCGAATTTTGATATGATAGTGGAGATAGTATTTAGAATGCGCAAAGTGTGTACACCGGCGCAAATCATTCAAAAGGAGAGACTTTCGTGGAAAAAGAAATCCGTTTGGATAAATTTCTGGCTGACATGGGAAAGGGAACCAGAAGCCAGTTGAAAGAAGCCGCAAGAAAAGGACGGATCCATGTCAACGGTGAAGTCGTGAAAAAGGCTGATATGAAAGTAAAGGTACCCGGCGATGTGGTCGTGTTCGACGGAGTCCCGGTGTCTTATGTGACCATGGAATATTACATGTTAAATAAACCTCAGGGCGTTGTATCCGCAACGGAGGATAACAGATATCAGACGGTCGTGGATCTGATCGAAGGAAAAAATCGCAGAGATTTATTTCCTGTGGGACGCCTCGATATTGATACAGAAGGGCTTCTTATCATCACCAACGACGGTCCGCTGGCGCACCGGCTTCTTGCACCGAAAAAGCATGTGGACAAGATTTATTATGCCGTCTGTGACGGTTTCGTTCCGGATTCTGCCGTAGAAACCTTTGCCGAGGGGATCCTGCTGCCGGACGGACTGAAATGTCTTCCTGCTAAGCTGGAAATCAAAGCCAGAAAAGATGTGGATGGAAAACCGGTCACGGAAGTATTTCTCACAATCCGCGAAGGAAAATTCCATCAGGTCAAGCGCATGATGGAGGCAGTCGGATGTCCGGTCGTCTCTTTAAAACGACTGACCATGGGGCCGATTTCTCTGGATGAGACACTTGAACCAGGTCAGTATCGTCCACTGACAGAAAAAGAACTGGAGTTGTTAAATTCATTATGATAAAAGAATTGTTAACAGGAAAAAAAGCTGTGCTGTTTGATCTCGATGGAACGCTGGTCGATTCCATGTGGATGTGGAAGCAGATCGACATTGAATTTCTGGGTCAGTACGGATACGAGTGCCCGGATAACCTGCAAAAAGAGATCGAGGGCATGAGCTTTTCAGAGACAGCAGTGTATTTCAAAGAGCAGTTTGAGATCCCTCTGACGCTCGATGAAATCAAAGCATGCTGGACTCAGATGTCCATCGACAAATACCGCTACGAAGTCCCGCTTAAAACCGGTGCGTTGGAATTTTTACAATATTGCAAGGACCATGGGATCCGGACCGGAATTGCCACCAGCAACGGAAGAGACATGGTCGATGCGGTCATTGAATCGCTGAACATCGGCGAGTATCTTCAGGTGATCACAACTGCCTGCGAAGTGCAGAGAGGAAAGCCGGAACCTGATATTTATCTGGAAGTTGCCAAGCGCCTTGGTGTGGATCCGTCGGAATGTCTCGTATTTGAAGATATCCCGGCCGGTATCATGGCCGGAAAACGGGCCGGCATGACGGTCATTGCAGTGGAAGATGATTTTTCCAAATGGATGAAGGAAGAAAAGATTTCGCTGTCCGATGGCTTTATCAACGATTATTTTGAACTCTTATGATAGATTATGAAATTTAGTGAGGAGAAACTATGATACACGATTTTCTGCCAATCTGCAGGGAAGATATGGAAAAACGCGGCTGGGAACAGTGCGATTTCGTTTACATCAGTGGAGACGCCTATGTGGATCACCCGTCCTTTGGCCCTGCTATCATCAGCCGTCTTCTTGAGGCGCACGGATACAAGGTCGGCATCATTGCACAGCCGGACTGGAAAGAAAAAGAAAGCATTACGATTTTAGGAGAACCGCGTCTCGGTTTCCTTGTCAGTGCCGGAAACATGGACTCCATGGTCAACCATTATTCCGTTTCCAAGCACCGCAGAGAAAAGGATTCCTATACACCGGGCGGTGAGATGGGAAAACGTCCGGATTATGCTGCAGTCGTTTACTGCAACCTGATCCGTTCTGTCTACAAGGATAAACCGATCGTTCTCGGCGGCATCGAGGCAAGCTTACGCCGACTGGCCCATTACGATTACTGGTCCAACAAAGTAAAGCGCTCCATTTTATTAGATTCCCAGGCTGATCTGATTTCCTATGGAATGGGAGAGAAGTCGATCGTGGAAATCGCGGATGCGCTGAACTCCGGACTTGATATCAAAGACATCACCTACATCGACGGAACCGTTTATAAGACAGACAGCAGGGATAAAATCTACGATGCGACCATGCTGCCAAACTTCTATGACATCCGCGATGATAAGAAAAAATACGCAGAAAGCTTTTTTATCCAGTACCAGAATACGGATGCCTTTGCAGGAAAACGTCTCTGTGAGCCGTATACCGATAAGCTTTTTGTCGTACAGAACCCGCCGGCGAAACCGCTTTCCATGCAGGAAATGGACGACGTTTACGCACTTCCGTATATGAGAAAGTGGCATCCGTCCTATGATGCGCTCGGAGGAATTCCGGCGTTCAGTGAAGTAAAATTCAGCCTGATCAGCAACCGAGGATGTTTCGGCGGCTGTAGTTTCTGTGCCTTAACGTTCCATCAGGGACGAATCGTTCAGGTACGAAGCCATGAGTCCATTATTGACGAGGCGAAGCTTCTGACCAATGAGCCGGATTTCAAAGGATATATCCATGACGTCGGTGGCCCGACTGCGAACTTCCGTTTCCCGGCATGTAAAAAGCAGATGGATAAGGGCGCATGTCCGAACAAGCAATGTCTGTTCCCGAAGCCGTGCGTCAACATGATCGCAGACCACAGAGATTATATTAAGCTTCTTAGAAAGCTCCGCGAGATTCCGAAGGTGAAGAAGGTCTTCATCCGTTCCGGTATCCGATTTGACTATCTGCTTGCTGATAAGAGCCGTGATTTCTTAAGGGAGCTCTGTGAACACCATGTCAGCGGACAGTTGAAGGTTGCCCCGGAGCATGTGGCTGACCCGGTATTAAAGCGTATGGGTAAGCCGGAGGCATCCGTTTATAACCAGTTCGTGAAAGAGTACAAAGCTATGAACCAGAAAATCGGCAAAGAGCAGTATCTGGTTCCGTATCTCATGTCTTCCCATCCGGGTTCTACCTTAAAGGAAGCCGTTGAGCTGGCTGAGTATTTGAGAGACTTAGGCTACATGCCGGAGCAGGTACAGGATTTCTATCCGACACCGTCCACAATCTCCACATGTATGTACTACACCGGTCTCGATCCGCGTACCATGGAAGAAGTCTATGTTCCGAAGAATCCACATGAGAAGGCGATGCAGCGTGCGCTGATCCAGTACCGCAATCCGAAGAACTATGATCTTGTTTATGAGGCTCTTAAAAAGGCCGGAAGAGAAGATTTGATCGGCTTCGACAAACGCTGTCTGATTCGCCCGCGAAACGTTTCCTTCGGCCGTCCTGGTGCCCAGGGAGGCTATCAGGGAGGCCAAACTGCAGGATATGCAGGGAAATCTGCGGCAGGAAAAGGCGGAACGTGGAAGAAGGATGCAAAGGCCGATAAAAAGGCTGCTCCTGCAAAGAAAAAGACAATCCGTAACGTTCACAAGAAGAAAGGTTGACCTTGCCTATGAAAATTGCAATCGTAACGGGCGCTTCCTCCGGAATGGGCCGTGAGATGGTCTATCAGCTGGCAGACCGATTTGGCGGACTTTCAGAAATCTGGGTCGTCGCAAGAAGAAAAGCGATCCTCGATACATTCGATGGAACTGTTCCGACTAAGATCCGCAAATTTGCCATCGATATTACGAAACCAGAGGAACTGGAAACACTAAAAACGGCTCTTGAAACTTTGAAGCCGGATGTGAAACTTCTAGTCAATTCCGCCGGGTATGGAAAAACAGGTCTTGTTGGAGAGATTCCGTCCGCAGAATCCTTAGGCATGGTGCGTTTGAACAACGAAGCGCTTGTTGCCGTTACAGAGCTGGTCCTTCCATATCTTTCAGAGAACAGCAGGATCATCCAGTTCGCTTCCGCAGCGGCCTTTGTGCCACAGCCTGGATTTGCTGTGTACGCGGCGACAAAATCCTTTGTGCTAAACTATAGTCGTGCCCTGGCAGTTGAATTGAAATCCAGGAAGATTTTTGTGACAGCCGTATGTCCTGGAACTGTGGATACGGAGTTTTTAAATCTTGCTTTAAACGGTAAGGAACTTCCGGCCTATAAAAAGCTGGTCCTTTCAAAACCGGAAGCTGTGGTGAGCCGTGCGATTTCTGACAGCCTGATGGGAAAAGAAATTTCCGTCCCTGGACCTGTCATGAAGGCCTTTCTGGTTCTCTGCAAGGTCCTTCCACATGGACTCATCATGAAATTCATCCAATGGTAATCACAGAAGAAAAGAGGAAACCACTTTGAAAAAGAATAAAATTGTAAAAGGACAGTACGGATATCGCGATGCACACAAAAAAACGCAGCTTAGAAACGTGATCATCTTTGCAGTTTTGATCATCGCAGTTTTAATCGGACGTACTTTTGTTCCTTCGGAAGATATAAAGAAAATGATGATCGTTTCGGCCATTCTTCTCGTTCTTCCGATGGCGAATCTTGCATCTCCGATGATCGTATCCTGGAAATATAAAACAACACCGAAAGATTTTCATGATGCAGTAAAACCATATGAAGCAAAATTCCCGGTGCTTTACGATTTAATTATCACAAATACGGATCTCATTATGCCGATCGATGCGGCTGTGATCCATCCGACCGGAGTTTATCTGTTCTGTCCGAATAAAACCATTGACGTCAAAAAAGCAGAAAAGTTTTTAAATGAAATCCTGATCGGATGGAAACTGGACGGAAATGCAAAAGTTATGGTTGAAAAGAAAAACTACCTCAACAGACTCGCTTCCTTGAAAGATGTAACAGAGGAAGACGATGATGGAAGTGCAGAACACGTAAAGAGCGTAATACTTGGACTCTCCATGTAGCGTTGTTTTACCAGAAAGAAAGGAACTTTAGTTTCATGCAGGAAATTACCATCGGCAAAAATGAAGCAGGACAGCGTCTTGACAAGTTCCTGGCAAAATATATGAATCTGGCACCAAAGAGTTTCTTCTATAAAATGATGCGGAAGAAAAACATCACTCTGAATGGGAAGAAATGCGAAGGTGCCGAAAAGCTCAATGAGGGCGATGTTGTGAAGCTTTTCTTATCGGACGAGACAATCGAAGGCTTCACAGAAAAAAAGGTTCAGAAGATCCAGAAAGTAAAGAAACAGAAATTGGATGTGATATACGAAGATGATGAGATTCTTCTGATCAACAAACCATCCGGCATGCTTTCTCAGAAGGCGAAAGAGTCTGATGTGTCTCTTGTGGAATACTTGATCGACTATCTGCTGGATACCGGCGCCGTGACGGAGGAGTCTATGCGCAGCTTCCGTCCGTCGGTCTGCAACAGACTGGACCGGAACACAAGCGGTATCGTTGCCTGTGGAAAGTCACTGGCAGGCCTCCAGATGCTCTCAGAAGTATTCCGTGACCGCAGCATCCACAAATATTATCAGTGTATCGTTGTTGGCGCCATGAGAGAGAGCAGGACCATCGACGGCTGGCTCTTAAAGGATGAGGCGTCCAATAAAGTCCGCATCTTCCAGAACGAAGTGGAAGGTTCTCTCCAGATCAAGACAAAATATGAGCCGTTAGCCACCAATGGAAGATATACGCTTCTCAAGGTAACGCTTCTTACCGGACGCTCCCACCAGATCCGTGCGCATCTTGCATCCATTGGACATCCGATCATCGGTGACCCGAAATATGGCATGGGGCGGGGAAATGCATCAAAACGCATGAGCGGAGGCCGACCGAGTCAAAGCGCACAGTCGGCGGAAGAAAAATACCAGATCAGGTCCCAGCTTCTCCATTCCTATCGCCTGGAATTTCCAGAGCTTGCGGAACCATTTGCGTATCTGACCGGAAAAGCGTTCGAGGCTCCGCTGCCGAAAGACTTCATCCGTGTGATTCAGGGCGAAAAGTTGACATAAAAGCGTTATGTAATCTTAAGAGAATTTTAATATGATTTTATGATATAATTTTAAAAGGACGGATTTATGGGAACATGGAAAACCAGGGGGCTCAGAGGTTCCACACTAGAGGACCTGATCAACCGGACCAATGACAGTTACCGTGAAAAAAAGCTGGCATTGATCCAGAAAATCCCGACCCCCATCACTCCAATTGAAATCGATAAGGCAAGTCGTCATATTACGCTGGCCTATTTCGATATGAAAAGTACTGTTGACTATATCGGTGCTGTACAGGGAATCCCTGTATGCTTTGATGCCAAGGAATGCTCCGTAAAGACATTCCCCCTCCAGAACATCCACCCGCACCAGATTGCCTTCATGGAAGAATTTGAACAGCAGGGCGGTATTGCTTTCATCATTCTTTCTTACACTTCGGAAGACGAAATCTACTATGTTCCTTTCGATGTGATAAGGGAATTCTGGACACGAATGGAAGAGGGAGGAAGAAAGAGCTTTACTTACGAGGAATTGGTGCCGAAAGCATGGAAGATCCGCAGTCACCGAGACATGCTGGTCCATTATCTGGAGCAGATTCAAATGGATTTGGACCGCAAAGAAAGGGAGGA
>JAFUMF010000052.1 GCA_017482945.1 Lachnospiraceae bacterium | reverse complement strand
CTATTTATGCAGGACTGATCGGCCTTTGCAGGGAGCTGGAAGCGATCGATGAGTCATGGCCGGCGACATTGGATTCGTTGGAGGAGTTGCTGTCTGATGCAGGCAAATTTTGCAAGCTGGCGCAGGAAATGCTGGAAGCAAACCATGCTCGTGAATATGAATACGAACATCTTGCAGTCTACTTCGTATATCGCTATTTCATGAAATGCCGCAGCGACGGAGACCTTTTTTCCAAGGGAATGCTGGCGATTTTCTGTATTTTATTGATCCGGCTGCTGGATGTGGCGAAATTCGCTGAAAGCAGGACACTGACAAAAGAGGACCGGGTCCAGAATGCAAAAACATGCTCAAAGGAGATTGAATACAGCGAGGAAAATTTAGAAACGCTGGCTGAAATGTTCTGGGAGCGCGAAGAAGTTTCTGTGGAAAAGCTTCGCATGTTATTACAATGAATTCTTCCGTCTCCGATCGGAGTTTTCTGATTTACAAATCATGAAAATGGGAGCATAATAAAGAGAAGGTACCAGGCCACTGGAGTCAAAGCTAAAGTGACCTGATAGGATACTGTTCATGAAAGGGGTTATGATTATGAACTTTAATGATGTTTTAAAAGAAGCACGCACATGTATCGGAAACTACTGCAAGGCCTGTCCAGTCTGTAATGGTATGGCATGTAGAAACCAGATGCCGGGCCCGGGTGCAAAGGGTGTTGGTGACGGCGCGATCCGCAACTACCAGAAATGGCAGGAGATCCGTGTGAACATGGATACACTCTGTGAGAACGTTCCGGTGGACACTTCTCTGGAGATTTTCGGACAGAAATTCAAATATCCGTTCTTTGCAGGTCCTGTGGGCGCAGTTGCTATGCATTATAGCGATAAGTATAATGACATGACTTACAATGATGTTCTCGTTGATGCCTGTGCGAAGGCTGGTATTGCGGCATTTACCGGTGACGGCGTGAATCCGGCAGTGATGGAAGGCGCGACTGCAGCGATCGAGAAAACCGCTGGTATTGGCGTTCCGACTGTAAAACCGTGGAACATGGATACGATCCGTGAGAAGATGGAGCTGGTGAAAAAGAGCGGCGCTTTTGCAGTTGCCATGGACGTTGATGCAGCAGGTCTTCCGTTCTTAAAGAACATGACTCCGCCGGCTGGCAGCAAGACTGTAGAAGAATTAAAAGAAATCGTTGGAATGGTAGATGTTCCGTTTATTGTAAAGGGTATCATGACACCAAAAGCTGCTCTTAAGGCGATGGAAGCAGGTGCAGCAGCAATTCTTGTTTCCAACCATGGCGGCCGCGTACTCGACCAGTGTCCGGCAACTGCTGAGGTCCTGGAAGATATCGTAAAAGCAGTTGACGGCAAGATCAAAGTCTTCGTTGACGGCGGTATCAGAAGTGGTACAGATGTATTCAAGGCTCTGGCAATGGGCGCAGACGGCGTGATCATCGCTCGTCCGTTCGTATCCGCAGTTTATGGCGGCGGTGCAGAAGGCGTTCAGTGTTATGTGGACAAGATTGGTGCTGAGTTGGAAGATACAATGGCAATGTGCGGTGCGAAGTCACTCGCTGACATTACACCGGATATGATCTGGAAGGCGAAATAAATTACATATTGAAATGAAGGTTTTGAGCCTGTGAGTGGTTGTGAGGTCACTTGCAGGCTCATTTTTGATTTCTAGGAAAGACCTTGTCACGCTAATGCGTGAAAGTTCTTTCCTAGAAATCAAAAAGGCCCTGGCGGGCCATGATGCACATGCCGCGCCCTAGGTAGTTTGGCTGCTTAGGCAGCCGCGCGGCAGCGCGAGAATGTGCCAAGGCACATTCTGTTCTTGCCAGGCATCCGAAGAACTACGCCGTCGGCAGGTTCTACAGGGATGTACAATCGGAATCGTATGGCAAATGTTAAGATAATTTAAGGTAAATGTTATATTTGCATAGGCAATAATATGGTACAATAAAGATAATAAGAATGTTTTTCATGGGATATCGGGTTCTGTTCCTGACTGGGGACGGAAATGAGATAGATTTAGTTTGTGTGATGTGACAGAGGAGGCGAGAGTATGAAGAAGAGAAACATGTTAAAAAAATTTTTGATGATACTTGTGTCGATGTGCCTTCTGGCAGTTTTATGTGCATGCTCCCGCGAGGAGCCGGGGCCGAAAACGGTTGTGCACAATGGGAAAACATACACGGTGGACCAGGAGAATCTGACCATCTTCGATGGAGAGCATGTGTATCGGTATGAAGTGAAAGGAAGTGGTTCTTCGGTCAGCTATCGATTTGTGTATCCAAACGGCTCTAGCTATCATTGGACCTGGTCTAATAATGTTGGTTATGGTGGCTGGAGTGATGATTATGATGAAACACTTTATGTAGACGGATATACATTGAGGGACGTTCTGGATGCGGAAATGCCAAGAGAATCGGAACCGAAAAATGTGCCGGTGATCTTCCTCCTTTTGGTGGTTGGTATCTTCAATGCAGCGGCTCCGCAGGCTGCGTGGTATCTGAGCGATGGATGGAGATTCAAGGATGCGGAGCCGTCAGATATGGCGCTCGGATTGACAAGATTTGGCGGAGTTGTGGCGATCGTGATCGCGGTGGTTATGATGTTTGCTTAAAGATTGGTTGCAGGACAGGAGGTGAGACACCGGAATGTTCAGGAAAATCGGGATAACGGCGCTTGTAATTTTCGCTTGCATTTTGATTATGATATGGAGAAAAGAGACGGAAATTCCGTTTATGAATGATGGAAGGGTACAGTGGGATCAGGGACTGGCAAAAGTGAAATGCCAGTCCCTGATTCATATTTTGCAAACATTAATTGTTATTGTTTCCGGCTGTTGTGTCTCTAAACAGTAATGTAATGCACCAGATGCCGGAGATACCGACCAGTGCATAAACAATTCTGCTGACGATGGACATGTCACCGAAAATAAATGCAACGAGATCAAAACTGAATGTACCGATCAATCCCCAGTTCAACGCACCAATGATTGCCAATAACAGCGCAATTTTGTCCAAAAACATAGGAAAAATCCTCCTTTATAGCATGTTTCGTTTTGGTTAGTATGCCCGGGATTTGATGTAATATACTATTTAATCATAATTATGTGGAACGAATTTGAAATTTAGAAATGAAATTCAGATACCACAGATGCCCATGAAAATGAGCGAGTTCTTCTATAAGAAAGAAGAGAAAATTATTTACCAAATAAATCACTATGGCTGCCTGTTCGAGTAAGTGTTAATACAAGAACGTCATCCTCGATACGATATATAAGCAGCCAATCGGGAAGAATGTGGCATTCTCGATACTTACTCCAATTACCAGAGAGTGCATGATCATGATATCTCTCTGGAAGTGGATTTCCGTTAGCGAGCATTGTGACCACTTCCTTAAGAAGTGCCAGATTTTGTCGCCGCCGCTTCGCTAACTTGAAATCCTTTTTAAATTGAGTAGTTGTTTTAATTATATATTTTGTCATGAGTCGAGATCCTTAAAAAGTTCGTCCACATCATGATATCCTTTTTGGGTGGAATCTTTCGCGATTCGCTCTGCTTCCAGCATAGCTGCAACGGTTTCTTTCGTTGGTGTATTCTGAGTGATAATAAACGGAATGCCACCTTCTCGCAATGATTGTCGAACGAAAATATGAAAAGCAGTAGTGAGATTCATACCGAGCTCTTCAAAAAGTGCCTCTGCAGCGGCTTTTAGTTCTGTGTCCATGCGGATACTGATGTTGGTTGTTGTTGGTTTTTGAGTTGTATTTGCCATAAAATCACTTCCTATAATGTTTTTAATTTGATTACATTATATGATGTTTGCACATAAAATGCAATGCACTGCACGAAAAAATGAAATCACCTCCCATAGATGACCGGTCAGATTGGACTGACACTCCAAAGAACAGAGAGAATTATGTGATTGTAGTATATCATAAAACATCTGAATCGATGACCTTTACTGTAAATCGAGTATATGGAAGATGTTATTGGGAGGAATCTCGATGAGCCTTTTTCATTCCATGATAATATGATAAAAAAATTGGCTTATCCTTCATTATCTGCTATAATAAAATCAGTTGTATTTTGAAGTTATGAGGGGGAGCTTTTTATATGAAGACCAGTTTAGAAAGAATAAAAAATGACATCGATTCTCTGGCGAAGATCAGTGTGACGCAGGGGCCGGGCTGCTGCAGACAGACATATACGAAGGAGTTTGCCGAGGCCCGCGATTATATCGTAAATTCCATGAAGGAAATCGGACTTTCTGTGCGTGAGGACGCGGTCGGCAATATTATCGGCCGTATGGAGGGAAAGAATCCGGAGGCTCCGGTGATCATGACCGGAAGCCACTTTGATACGGTTCGCACCGGCGGAAGATTCGATGGACTTGCAGGTGTTGTGACTGCGCTCGAGGTGGCCCGTGTGATGAAGGCGGAAGGATTTGTTCCGAATTGCCCGCTGGAGTTCGTAGCAACTGCGGAGGAAGAAGGAACGAGATTCAGCGGCGGTCTTTTTGGAAGCCGTGCCATGTGCGGACAGCTTTATGAGAACGAATTGGAAAATTCCCTGGATCTGGATGGAATCAGCATGGCGCAGGCCATGAGAGAATATGGTCTTGATCCGGAAAAAGTGGACGAGGCGATCCTTGATCCGGAGAAGGTCCGCATGTTCTTGGAACTTCATATTGAACAGGGACCGGTGCTCGATGCAGAAAACATTGAAATTGGTATTGTGGATGCAATTGCCGGTCTCAGACGTTGGGTCATTACAGTAAAAGGCCGTTCCGACCACTCCGGTTCCACACCGATGACCATGCGTGCCGATACGATGCTGGCTGCGGCGAAGGCCATTGTGAAAGGAACAGAAAAGACTGCAGAACTCGCAGACGGAACCATGGTGACATGCGGAAGTGTTGAGGTGAAGCCTGGTGCGATGAATGTAGTTGCCAATGAGACTATTTTCAAGATCGATTGCCGTGGCAAGAATATGGACAGTGTTGGCGCAGTTCTAGAGACCATTCGTGAGTCCCTGGAAGAGTCTGTGAAGACAAATGCCGGATTAAGCTACGAGGTAAATGAAATCCTCCGCATCGAATCCGTATATACAGACGAAAAGGTTCAGGATGTCTTTGAAGAAATTGCAAAAGAAAAAGGAATCAGCTGCAAGCGCATGTTATCAGGTGCCGGTCATGATGCGATGATCATGAGCGCGATCTGTGATGTGGCGATGCTGTTTGTGCCGAGTCTCAATGGCAGAAGCCATGTGCCGGAGGAGTGGACTGATTATGAGGACATCCAGAAAGGCGCAGAAATTATGTATGAAGCAATCTGCAAGCTGGCGGTTTAATAAGTCTGGTTTGTGGCCGATACATTTAGAGGAAACTTGTTTCCGGAGAGGTTGATTCATGAAACAATTAGTGAGCCGATGGGGCAAAGAAATTGATAAAGGAAAGATATTGCAGGAATATCCGCGTCCGAATCTGGTGCGTGAGAGTTACTTTAATCTGAATGGCGAGTGGGACTATGCCATCAGCCAGTCCGAAGTCATCAAAGATTACGACGGAAAAATTCTCGTACCGTTTTCTCCTGAGACCATGCTTTCTGGTGTGGGAAAAGTTTTGCAGCCGGACGAGTATCTGCACTATCGCACGGTATTTACACTTCCGGAGGGATTTGCAAAGAGTCGCGTTCTCCTGCATTTTGGCGCAGTGGATCAGGAATGTGAGGTCTTTTTGAATGGGACTTCCCTCGGAACGCATGTTGGCGGTTACCTTCCGTTCTGCTTTGATATTACGGACCAGCTCAAGGAGGAGAATGTCCTGACTCTGACCGTGACCGACAAAACGGAATTTTCTCCACATGCACGTGGAAAGCAGAAACTGATCAATGACGGACCGATGAATTCTCTGTTCTATACGCCGCAGAGCGGTATCTGGAAGACGGTCTGGCTGGAGAGTGTGGAAGAACGTTTTATTGAAAATCTGAAAATCACACCGATGTTTGATGAGGGCGCAGTGAAGATCCGTGTGATTGCCAATGAAAAGGGGGATTTCCTTCCGAACGCCAAGATCCAGGTGGTGAATCAGAAAAAGGAAGTTGTTGCGGATGTGAGTGCAAAGGTCAATAAAGATGTCGTAATTCCAATGGAGAATTTCGAGCCATGGACACCGGAGCATCCGTATCTCTATGATCTGAAGATCACATATGGAAATGACGAGGTGGCTTCCTACTTTGGCATGAGGAAATTTTCCAAAGGTAAGGATAAGAATGGAATTCTCCGTTTCTTCTTAAACAATAAACCATACTTTTTCAACGGAATCCTTGACCAGGGCTACTGGCCGGAGAGTTTGCTCACTGCTCCGAGCGACGAAGCGCTGATTTATGATATTCTGAAGCTGAAAGAGTACGGTTACAATACCATCCGCAAACACATCAAAATCGAGCCGGAGCGTTTCTATTATCACTGTGACCGTCTTGGCATGATCGTTTGGCAGGATATGCCGAACGGCGGTGGTGACTACAACATGTACTTCGTTACATATCTTCCCAACGGGCTTGGAAATTTTGTCCGCTGCATCAAGGACAACCATTACAGTTGGTTCAAGCGCGAGGATGAAGAGGGAAGAAAACAGTATTACAAAGATATCCAGAGCATGATCCGCCTTCTTTATAACTACACCAGCATTGCAGTCTGGGTTCCGTTTAATGAGGGCTGGGGCCAGTTTGACGCAAAAAAGGTGTCCGAAAAAGTAAAAACATGGGACCCGACCCGACTGATCAACGAGGCCTGTGGCTGGTTCGATCAAAAAGGCGGCGACATGTACAGCATTCACAATTATCTGAGAAAGCTGAAAGTGAGCCCGGAGAAGGATCGTGTCGTTGCGCTGACAGAGTACGGCGGATATGCCTATCCGGTGGAGGGCCATCTTTCCTGTGAGAAGGAATTTGGTTATCAGAAATACCGTTCCCTTGAGGACCTGACCAACAACTATAAACGTCTCTGGGATGAGGAGATTTTCCCGAATCTCTCCCGCGGACTGTCCAGTGCCATCTACACCCAGACCAGCGATGTGGAGGAGGAGATCAATGGCCTCATGACTTATGATCGCGATGTGGATAAGCTTGGAATGGAAGTGGTGCAGGAACTGAACCGGAAACTGTATGAGCAGTTCGATGCGATGACGTGAGGAAACCCGACATGATAACGGATATGTGCAATTGATGCCTTATCGTTTACATTTTCTCAAAAAAGAGTTAAGATAGTTAGAAGACTATTTTGAGGTGCTGTAAGATGTTTAGTAGTAAAGGAAAACAAAAGAAACAAGTAGACTTGACAGAAGGATCGATCGTGAAAGCATTGATTTCATTTGCGGTCCCGCTGTTTTTCAGCCAGCTTCTGCAGCAGTTTTATAACATGGCAGATGCCTGGGTAGTGGGAAATTTTGCCAGCAATGATGCGTTTGCGGCGGTCAGTATGTCCAGCAACCTGATCTTCCTCGTGATCGGACTTTTTAACGGAATTGCCATCGGCGGCGGTGTCGTGATCTCCAGATATTATGGATCGAAGGACGAAGTGCAGACCAGCATTGCGATTCATGCAAATCTGCTGTTTGGTATTATTGCTGCAGTCGTATCGACGATCGCAGGTACGCTCCTTGTACCGCAGCTTTTAAAGCTTATGAATACTCCGGACAGCGTTATGCCGGAGGCATTGAATTATTTTGGTATTTATTTTGCAGGTGTTTCTACGGTCATTATGTATAACACTTGTATGTCGATCATGCGTGCAGTGGGAGACAGTGTGAGACCGTTATATTATTTGCTGATTTCGTGTATTGTTAACGTATTTCTGGATCTTTTGTTTGTGGCAGTATTCGGCTGGGGTGCCGGCGGCGCTGCCTTTGCAACGGTGATCGCTCAGGGACTGAGTGTGGTTCTCTGCCTTGTGCGGATGTGCAGTGGTAAAGATGCAATAAAAATCCAGATCAAGGAACTGTTTTCATTCCGAAAAGATGCAATGATGAAGATTATTCGCCAGGGACTTCCGGGCGGAATCCAGAATACTGTAAACAGCATCGGAAATATGGTCGTTCAGTCCTGCATCAACTCCTTTGGTGCCTATGCGATTTCTGGATATGGTGCGTTCCAGAAGGTGGAGGGTGTTGCCTTTCTTCCGATCATGGCCATGTGTATGGCGCTTCCGACATTTGTCAGCCAGAACCTCGGTGCGGGTGAAATCGACCGTGCGAAAAAAGGAACCGTGATCGGAATTGCAGCCGGAGCGATTTTTGCTCAGACAATCGCCGTGATCATGTATTTCCTGGCTCCGCAGCTTCTTAGGATTTTCGTAAGTTCCCCGGAGGCACTGGAATATGGAATCGGCCACAGTCGGATCGTGGTATGGTTCTTCTTCCTGCTTTCCTTTACGCACTGTGCGGCCGGTGCCTTAAGAGGATGTGGAAAAGCAATGATTCCGATGATCACACTTCTTGTGTGCTGGTGTGGAATCCGAATTCTTTATGTAACAACAGCCGTGAAACTTTTCCCGGTGTTCCAGAGCATTTCCTGGGCGTACCCGTTAACATGGGGACTCAGTGCGATCATTTTATTAGTCTGTCTGCTGCGTCTGGATTGGGAAAATGCAAAAGTATAGAGTATATGAATAGAAGGAGGACGTTGGTATGCAGGCAAAAAAACTTGGTTTTGGTATGATGAGACTTCCGATCACCGATCCGGATGATCTGGCATCGGTTGACCTGGAACAGACAAAAGAAATGGTGGACAAGTTCTTAGAACGCGGATTCACCTATTTTGATACAGCATGGATGTACTGCGGATTTAACAGTGAGAATATCGTGAGACAGGCTCTTGTTGAGCGCTATCCGAGAGACAGCTACACTGTCGCAACAAAGCTCCACGCAGCATATCTGAAGACAAAAGAGGACAGAGACGCGATTTTCAACGAGCAGTTGAAGAAAGTCGGTGTGGAATATTTTGACTATTATCTTCTCCACAACATGGGCTCCGGTCACTATAAGGTGTTCGAGGAGCTGGACTGCTTTGAGTGGCTGAAGGAAAAGAAGGCGCAGGGTCTTGTGAAGAAGATCGGCTTTTCTTACCATGACAATGCGGAATTTCTTGACTGGGTCCTTGACCACCACCCGGAAATGGAGTTTGTGCAGATCCAGTTAAATTACTTGGATTGGGACAGTGAGGGCATTCAGTCCAGACTTTGCTATGAAGTTGCGAAGAAGCATGGAATCCCGGTGATCGTTATGGAGCCGGTAAAAGGCGGCACACTTGCGAAGGTTCCGGCAGAAGTGGAAGAGACCTTCAAGTCCTACCATCCGGACATGTCTGTTCCATCCTGGGCGATCCGTTTTGCTGCAAGCCAGGAAAATGTCATGATGGTACTGAGCGGTATGAGCAACATGGATCAGCTTCTCGACAATACCGGCTATATGATGGAGTTCAAACCTCTGGATGAAAAAGAGCATGAGATCATCAAAAAGGCCGTTGACCAGATCAATGCAAACATCGCTGTACCATGTACGGCGTGCTTCTACTGCACAGACGGATGTCCGATGAACATTGCGATTCCGAGATACTTCTCCCTCTATAATACAGAGAAGCAGGAGGTTGGAAAGACCGGCTGGACTCCGCAGAAGGAGCTCTATAAAAATCTCGGAAGAAGCTATGGAAAAGCCAGCGATTGCATCGAGTGCGGCCAGTGTGAGGGCGTATGTCCGCAGCATCTGCCGATCATCAATCATTTAAAAGAAGTGGCTGAGTACTTCGAAGTATAAAAATACCCGAAAGGATATCATTTAAATGGAAGAGAATCAGGTTCACAAACGCCGGGTGAGATACAAAGGTACTCACCCGCGGACCTTTGAGGAAAAGTATAAAGAAAAGAATCCGGAAAAATACGCGGATACCATTGAAAAAGTAATTAAAAAGGGCAGTACTCCGGCGGGAATGCACATTTCCATCATGGTGAAGGAGATTCTGGACTTCCTCCAGATCAAACCTGGCCAGACTGGTTTTGATGCGACCCTGGGATACGGCGGCCACAGCATGGAGATGATGAAATGTCTGGAAGGAAAAGGCCATCTTCATTCCCTGGATGTGGACCCGATCGAAATCGTGAAGACAAAAGAGCGTCTGGCATCCAAAGGATTCGGCGATGATATTTTCACTGCCCACCAGATGAACTTTGCAGACATCGACCAGCTTGGTGCTGAGTTCGGACCATTCGAGTTCGGCATGGCGGACCTCGGTGTGTCCTCGATGCAGATCGACAATCCGGAGCGCGGATTCACTTACAAATTTGAGGGACCGCTGGATCTTAGATTGAACCCGGAAAAAGGAATTTCTGCGGCAGAGAGACTTGCTGATATTACGAAAGAAGAACTGATCGGCATGCTGGTGGAAAATTCTGATGAACCGTATGCGGAAGAGATCGCAAGAGAAGTGATCAAACGGAACCGCAGAAAAGATCCGATCAAGACAACGACTCAGTTTAAGGATGTCATTGAAGAGGCACTGAAATTTATTCCGGAGGCAGAGCGAAAAGAGGCTGTTAAGAAATCCTGTGCAAGGTGTTTCCAGGCGCTTCGAATCGATGTGAACAGCGAATTTGAAGTATTATATAGCTTTATGGAAAAACTCCCGGGAATTTTAGCGCCCGGTGGACGCGTAGCGATCCTCACCTTCCACTCCGGAGAAGACCGTCTCGTAAAGAAGTTCTTAAAAGACGGATTAAAGAGCGGACTCTACAGCGAGGTTTCTGAAGATGTGATCCGTCCATCCGCGGAAGAATGCAATCGGAATCCGCGTGCGAGATCTACAAAAATGCGCTGGGCAGTGCGCGCAAAATAGGAAAAAGTTCAGATGGTCCGAAGTGAATACCTGTGTGCTTCGGACCATTTTTTGCCAAAATCTTTACGAATCAAGACTTGCATTCCTCATACAATAATGCTATTATTGAAAATGAGGAAGTAACATGTTAGTTGATGGGCGAAACCACACTGATGTGCGAAGCGTTTGTCCGTCAGCCAATGACTTCATGGGCGACACGAGAGGAATAAGTATGGACAAATCACTGAATCAGGAGACATACAACAAATTAAAAAAGGATATTTTAACATTTGCATTGAAGCCGGGGGAAAGTGTTTCCGCGGCGAAGCTTGCGGAACGTTACCAGGTGAGCAGAACACCGGCCCGAGAAGCGCTGGTGAAGCTTGAGACGGAGGGAATGGTGAATATTTTCCCTCAGTCAAAGACCGTGATCTCAAAAATCAATGTGAAGCGTGTGAAGCAGGAATGGTTCCTGAGAAAAACGCTGGAGCTTGGTATGGTGGATCCGTTTTTTGAAAAAGTCACACACCAGGACCTGGAGCTGATGAGCATGTATAACAATGAGCTTGTTAAACTGATGGGGCAGCCGAAGTCAGTGGATAATGATTATGATTTTCTGACCCATGACAACGATTTTCATGCCATTTCTTACATGGTGGCAGGAGAACGGTTGTCGGCGACACTGATTCACAGGGCAACTGCCCACTACAATCGGCTTCGAATGCTGATCGACCGCGGGGAAGAGTTTAAAAAGCGAACCCTTGCGGATCACGAGGCTCTGATGGACTGCGTTAGGAATGGCAGGAAAGAGGAGTATCGGAAAATTCTCGAAGATCATCTGTCCCATATTCTCACGGACGTTGACCGGATGTGGGAACGTTATCCTGATTATTTCGAGGGTTAAACTTTAGGAAACTTGAAAAAAGGGGGGCCTTTTTTCACCGAGCAATATGTTTAAGGAGGCAATTTATCATGAAATTATGTCTTGAATCCCTGAAAGACAAAGCTGCGTGGGAAGCTGCTGGTGTTGCAGTTCCGTCTTATGATGTGGCTGCAGTTGCTGCAAACACAAAAGCAAACCCGGAGTGGGTGCACTTTGGCGTAGGTAATATTTTCCGTATCTTCATCGGCGGCATTGCTGACCGCCTTCTTGAAGCAGGTGAATCCAACACAGGTATCATCTGTGCAGAGACTTTTGACTATGACATCGTAAATAAGATCTACGATCCGTATGACAACCTGGTACTGGCTGTTACATTAAAGGCAGATGGTTCCACACAGAAGAAAGTCCTTGGTTCTTTATCTGAAGCAATCCGCGCAAACAGCAAAGAAGAAGCTTCCTGGAACCGTTTAAAAGAAATTTTTGTAAATCCGGGCCTTAAGATGATTTCCTTCACAATCACAGAGAAGGGTTATGCATTAAAGGGCGCAGACGGAAATTACTTCCCGTTTGTAAAATCTGATATCGAGAATGGTCCGGCTGCTCCGTCAGGTGCAATGGCAGTTGTTTGTGCTCTCTTAAATGAGAGATACAAAAACGGCGCTGCTCCGCTTGCAGTCGTAAGTATGGATAACTGCTCCCACAACGGTGAGAAGCTCCAGAATGCGATCATGACAGTTGCAAAAGAGTGGTTAGAGCGCGGAATGGTCGAGGAAGGCTTTGTAGCATACCTTTCCGACGAAAGCAAGGTAACATTCCCGTGGTCCATGATCGATAAGATCACACCAAGACCGGCTACAGAGATCGCAGAGGCATTAGAAGCATCCGGCATCGAGACCATGCATCCGGTTATCACAGAAAAGAGAACTTATATTGCGCCGTTTGTTAACGCAGAAGGTCCGCAGTATCTTGTAATCGAAGATAAATTCCCGAACGGAAGACCGGCACTTGAGAAAGCAGGCGTTTACATGGCAACACGTGACACAGTAAACGAAGTAGAGCGCATGAAAGTTACAACATGCTTAAACCCGCTCCACACAGCACTTGCAACATACGGTTGTGTTCTCGGCTACGAGTCCATCGCTGCTGAAATGCAGGATACAGAACTTGTGAAATTAGTAAACGGCATCGGCCCGAAAGAGGGTATGCCGGTAGTTTGTGATCCGGGCATCCTTTCTCCGGAGGAATTCGTAAAAGAAGTAATCGAAGAGCGTCTTCCGAACAAGTTCATCCCGGATACACCACAGCGTATCGCTACGGATACATCCCAGAAGGTTGGTATCCGTTACGGCGAGACAATCAAATCCTACGTTGCAAAAGATGGCACAGCTGCGTCCTTAAACTACATTCCGGTGGCAATCGCTGGATGGTTAAGATATTTAATGGGCGTTAACGACAACGGTGAGGCATTTGAAATGTCTGCAGATCCGATGCTTGCTGAGCTTCAGGAGAAGATGGCTGGTATCGAGTTCGGAAATCCGGACAGCGTTGGCGATAAATTACAGCCGATCCTTTCCAACGACAACATCTTTGGCATCGACCTTTACAAAGCTGGTCTCGGCGAAAAGATCGAGGCAATCTTCAAAGAAGAGATCGCAGGACCGGGCGCTGTAAGAGCAACACTTAAGAAATACGTTTAATCGGGGTATCATATAATTGGAATGCCTGCAAAATTCCAGACGAGTTTTGCAGGCATCTTTTGAAATGTGATTTTGATTGGAGGAATTCAAGATGAAAGCATTTATGGACAAAGACTTCCTGTTAAGCACCGAGACAGCAAAGCACCTCTACGCAGAGTTCGCTGACATGAAAAAAATCCCGGTCCTTGACTATCACTGCCATATCAATCCGCAGGAAATCTGGGAAGACAGACAGTTCGAGAACATCGCTCAGGTTTGGCTTGGCGGCGATCACTATAAATGGCGTCAGATGCGCACCAACGGTGTAGATGAAAAGTATATCACTGGTGACGCAACAGACCGCGAGAAATTCCAGAAATGGGCGGAGACTCTTCCGAAGCTCATCGGAAACCCGTTATACCACTGGTCCCACCTGGAGTTACGCTATTACTTCGGTTTTGAGGGAAATTTAAACGGCGACACAGCGGAAGAAGTATGGAATCTCTGCAACGCAAAGCTTCAGAGCCCGGAATTTTCTGCAAGAAATTTAATCAAGATGTCCAATGTAACTTTAGTTGCAACGACCGACGATCCGGCAGACACACTGGAGTTCCACAGACAGATCAAGGCTGATGAAAGCTTTGACGTTCAGGTCCTTCCGGCATGGAGACCGGAAAAAGCGATGGGCATCGACAAACCGGATTTTGCAGCTTATATCGCAAAACTTTCGGCTGTTTCCGGTGTTGAGATCACAGATTTTGCATCCTTAAAAGAAGCATTGGTAAAGCGTCTTGACCATTTCGTGGCAAACGATTGCTGCATCTCCGACCACAGCCTGGATTATGTGATGTATCATCCGGCAGGTGAAGAGACCATCGACGCGATTTTCAAGAAGAAAATGGCCGGCGGTGAAGTGACAAGAGAAGAGTATCTCCAGTACCAGACAGAGTTCATGCTCTTCATGGCAAAGGAATACAACAAGAGAAACTGGGTCATGCAGCTTCACTATGGCGTAAAGAGAAACAACAACACGGCTATGTTCAAGAAGATCGGCGCTGATACCGGCTTTGACAGCATCGGAAGCAATGCACCGATGGGCGAACTGGCTGATTTCTTAAACGCACTTGCAATGACAGATGAAGTTCCGAAGACTATCATTTATTCCTTAAATCCGACAGACGATGCAGCGATCGGCACGATCATCGGCTGCTTCCAGGGCGGTGGAGTGAAGAACAGGATCCAGCAGGGTTCTGCCTGGTGGTTCAATGATAACTACAGCGGCATGAAGAACCAGATGACATCTCTGGCAAACCTTTCCTGCCTCGGCAATTTCATCGGCATGTTAACCGACTCCCGTTCTTTCTTATCCTACACAAGACATGATTATTTCAGACGTATTGTCTGCGAAATGATCGGAAACTGGGTGGAAAACGGCGAATATCCAAACGATGATAAGCTTCTTGGCAGCATTGTAAAAGGTATTTCCTACAACAACTCTGTAGAGTATTTTGGTTTCGATTTAGAGACTGTTTAAGTTCTAAAATACCATTGAATATAAGACAGAATATCCGGCCTGTGCGAAATGTACGGGGCCTGATCTTTTGTCGTTTTTGGTTTCTGATATCCAGCCCAGGTGAAGCTATTTTGGTTGAAAAGAAAGGACAGTCATGATATAATTTCTCTTGGGTCTGTTTGGAAAAATGGACCATATTATTGCTAGAGAAAAGGAACACAACAATGAACTACATGATCTGCATTCCGTCTCCACAGATGGTCTCCAGAGATAACTGTGAGCGGATCCACAACATTCTGGCCAGAATGTCAGAGGTCTATAAACTGAATATCGTACCGGAGCAGGTAAAGACAAAGATGTCCCAGACTCCGGACTACTATAAAAAGTACCGGATCTACAAAGAGATCAAAGAACGTGACGGAAATGGAGAGGCGTATCTTCTTCAGGAAGAAGAGGAAATGATCTTAAGTGTCTGCCGGAATCCGGAGGAAGTGGAGCTTATGAAGAGCTGCACCTATGCATACCAGTATCCGGCCAATCTGGTACTGAAGAGTTTTCGCGAGGAAAAGAGAGAAAGACGGTAAGATTCACTGTCTGCAAATAGAAAAAATCACACAAACAGTATGAAAGGAGTAATAACAATGCTGAATTTTGGATGTGACTATTTAGAGGGCGCGCACGAGAAGATCTTAGCGCGATTCATTGAGACAAATATGGTAAAAGAGCCGGGATATGGATTTGACCAGTATACCATTTCTGCCAAAAAGAAAATCCTTGAGGCATGTGAGTGCCCGGACGGCGAAGTTTACCTTTTAGTTGGCGGTACCCAGACCAACTCCACTGTAATTGATGCCTACCTGAACAACTATCAGGGCGTAATTGCTGCAACAACAGGTCATATCGCTTGTCATGAGTCCGGTGCCATCGAGGCATCCGGCCACAAAGTGCTGACACTTCCGCAGCATCTTGGAAAGATCGATGCAGCTGAGTTAAAAGAATATCTTGTAAATTTCTATGGCGATGAAACATACGAGCATCAGGTGATTCCGGGTATGGTTTATATTTCCCACCCGACTGAGTACGGAACACTGTATACAAAAGCAGAATTAGAGGCGATCTATGATATCTGTAAAGAGTACGAGATGCCGTTATTCGTCGATGGTGCACGCCTTGGTTACGGTCTTGCAGCTGAGGGAACCGATGTGACACTTCCGGGACTTGCTAAACTTTGCGATGTGTTCTACATCGGAGGAACAAAGGTTGGCGCGCTCTGCGGTGAAGCTGTTGTATTTACAAAGAAAGCTCCGAAATTCTTCTTCACAACAGTAAAACAGCACGGTGCACTGCTTGCAAAGGGCCGTCTCGTTGGCGTTCAGTTCGAGACTCTGTTTACAGACGATCTCTATATGGAAATCAGCCGTCATGCGATCAAGATGGCAAATATCTTAAAAGCAGGCGTCGTAGCAAAAGGCTACAAGCAGTTGATCGACTCCCCGACAAACCAGCAGTTCTTCATCGTATCCAACGAAAAGCTGGCTGAACTGAAAAAGCATGTATCCTTCAGCACATGGGAAAAGGTCGATGAGGATCATACTGCGATCCGCTTCGCTACAAGCTGGGCAACCAAAGAAGAGGATATTCAGGCACTGTTAGAGCTTTTATAAGAGTTATAGATCGTCGATGTGAAAAAGAAATGATAATGTTAAAAAAATCTGAATTTTTCGCAAATGTTGTATAAAATGAATTGACAGTTGGAAGAATAAACCTTAAAATGAAAGTGTTTCAATCATCATTTTGTGGAGGTACTTTTATGGAATTAAAGGGAAGTAAGACAGAACAGAACTTATTGGCAGCATTCGCCGGAGAGTCTCAGGCAAGAAATAAATACACATATTTTGCCAGCGTAGCTAAAAAAGAAGGCTACGAGCAGATCATGGCAATCTTCCAGGAGACAGCTGACAACGAAAAAGAACACGCAAAAATGTGGTTTAAAGAGTTACAGCTCCTTG
>JAFUMF010000051.1 GCA_017482945.1 Lachnospiraceae bacterium | reverse complement strand
GTCACATCACGGAGCGCATAAAGCTTCTTATCCGCCGGTGCCAGATTACCTGACTGTCCAATGACGCTTAATCCTGTGGTATTCACGATTCCAAAGAACTTCTCCTGATCCAGAGAAGTCTGGAATCCCGGAATCGACTCCAGTTTATCAACTGTTCCGCCGGTATGACCAAGTCCTCTTCCCGACATCTTCGCAACCTTCACGCCGCATGCCGCCACGATCGGGGCAATAATAAGCGTGGTTTTATCGCCAACACCGCCGGTGGAATGCTTATCTACCTTAATTCCCTCAATGGCAGAAAGATCCACCATATCGCCGGAATGTGCGACCGCCAGAGTCATCGCCACAGTCTCCTCCGCAGTCATTCCTTTAAAATATACCGCCATCAAAAATGCCGCCATCTGATAATCCGGAATATGTCCCTCCACATACTCCGTGATCATGAAGTCGATCTCCGCTTTTGTCAGAGCCTCTCCATTTCGCTTTTTCATGATCAAATCGTACATTCTCATACCAAGTACCTCCTATCGAAATTTCACTACTTCAGATTCTCCGGCCCAAAACCATACGGAAGCATCTCTTTCAACGTAGTTTCAATATGTTTTCCTTTTCCATTTGCCAGAATGATCTTAAACTTATCCGGATCACAAAACTCCATCATCACCTGGCGGCATACCCCGCACGGTGCACAAAGCTCATCCGCATCTGTACCTGCCGCACCGCCGACCACAGCAATCTTCTCAAACTCCAGTTCTCCCTCAGAAACCGCCTTAAAAAACGCAGTTCTCTCCGCACAGTTCGTCGGTGTATAACCCGCATTCTCAATGTTGCATCCATGGTAAATCTTACCACTTTTTCCAACCAGCGCTGCTCCTACCTGAAAATTAGAATATGGTGTATATGCGCGCTCTCTCGCCTTCTTCGCCTCCAGAATTAATTCCTCGTTCGTCATCGCACACTCTCCTTTATATGACCAGAATCAGCGGCCCTAATTTGTACCTTAATTATACCATAAACCGCTCAGTAAATATACGACTAACTTCATCTATCTCACACCAGTCACATTCATTGCCACCAAAAATCCAAAAATCATACAGATCACACCGCCAAACTGCTCCATCATCTTTCCATCCTCGGACAGCTCTGCATTCCTATATCTCCATCTGGATCCCAAAAAGTGCATCGTCTCAGGATACAAAATTGTAACCGCACCGAGCACATATACCAGCGCACCCACAACAACAAACGCACCGGAACCATTTCTCTCAATCATTCCAAGATCCAGCCGGCACAGCACATTGCTCAACGTCTCATTTGATATCGGCACCACTTCATCATTTATCGAAATCACGATCGGATTATTCAGCAGGATCAACGGAGTCCCCTTATCATTCACCAGCATCATATTCGTGAACCATGTTCCCGCTATGACCGTTCCGTCACTAAATGTAATTTCAGCATAGTCATGCTCAATTCCATACATCCGGTCATTTCTACTCCAAACAAGCCCCGCCGTCTTCTCCTCTCCGTCCATGACAATCTGGAAATTCGTAAAACCATCGCCTTTGATCATGCGAATCTCATCGTCCCCGGACTTAAAATACTCCTCAGACTTCTTCACCAGAAACTTATCTCCCACAAAAATTCCCGGCCTCAAATTCCGCCAACAGCCAATCACCAAAAGAAGTGCCAGAAATCCAACCATAATCCCTACAGTTTTCTTTTTCATCTGCATAAAAACACCTCTTACAATTCGTCCAAAATCTCCTTCTTTTTCTGCTCATACTCTTCTTCCGTAATCAGCGCCTGGTGATACAGATTCTGCAGCTTTTTCAAACGTTCCTCCACATCCTCTTTCCCACTCTCATCACGCTCTACATCATAAGAGCGCAGCTCACCTGCAAAATCAGACATGACCGTTGCATGCTTTCCATCATCCTCAATCTCAATGACCTTCGTATCCATCGGTTTGTCTGTGAAACCATTTCTATAATGAGAATACGTGATCCAACCAGCCATAGCCGTCCACAAAAGTCCAAAGGGACCAAAAATCGGAACCACAACAAAAATTCCAATCAAACAAAAAATAACGCCTGCTCCAAATCCAACCTTCGACTGCGTTTTTCCCGGCCGTACATGTATTTTTTTAGACATACGTTTCTCCTCCAATCAATCATGAAATATTTCCACCTCCACGCGATTCCCTGCGCATAGGTTTTCTATCTATTTCATTATATCATATAACATATGGCACAAATGTAACTATTATCTTAAATTATTATGACAATTCCTTTCCATGCTTTCCCAATTCTCCAACACAAAATGCTTCTGCCTCATTCCTCCTATCATTTCCGCAACCGCCTGTTCCCAATATTTCTCCGGGATAGCCGGCCAATTACATTCCCCCAGTTCATCTCTACATAAAGCCATCGCCTTCGCTAATACTGTTCCATGAGAAATCTCCCCTGTTCGTAGTAAATGTTTCGATACCCTACACCAGCTCGGAGCCTTCAAACTCAGCCCAGAAGAACTCAAATCTAAAATCACCTGTTCTACGTTATAATCCAGACTGATAAATTCATAATCCCATGCTCCAGTCACTCCAGTTAGTATCAGAAACTGCGCTTTCCCTCCGCTATGCAAAGAAACACCCACTGCTCCCGGATTCAGAGCAATTTTACCACCATGTTCAATCACTCCCTGAACGTGAGTATGACCGCAGAGAATCAAGGAATTACGATCCTTTTCCATAATATCAAACGTCTTTTGATGATTCGGCAGCATTTTTTCATTCACCAGATTTGGGGAGCCATGACAAATCGTAAGTTTCGGTAAACCGTCAAAGGAAATCTCCGCCTTGTGTGATAACGATTTGAAAAATGCCAAATCATCTTCTACTAAATTATGGTATGTATAATACAGAGAACCTGTCGTGGAATCATACTCTTCCCATCCCTTTTCTCCATCACGTTCATAATTGATCCAGTAATCTTCCTTATTTCCCTTCACAAAGTAACACGAATACTTCTCTTTCAATGAATTCAAAATCTCCATCGTCTTTTGGGGATACGCCAATTCCCCTACATAATCTCCAAGAAATATAAAAGAATGAACACCTTTGCTCAGAGCATCCTCAATACATCTTTGCAACGCAACATAATTGCCATGAATATCAGATAACACCGCAATCTTCATTTTCCACCTCGCAAAAATCGATCATTTGTAATATATAATTCCTTCCATTATACTTTATCGACGATGTTCATCCTTGAATATTTCCTTACATTTCCATTAGAATTCCCGCCCACTCGTATCATTTGCATCTAAGCAATCACTCAAAAAGTCCTTGGCCAATTTAGAAAACTCCTCTGAGTTTGTTATCATAGAAGGATGTCCCCCGGAAGGAAATAACCGTACCATTGTTACCTCTTTGCAACAAAAAAGAACTGCTGGTTGCCAAACAGTTCCATTACATACTATAACCTCATACAGCGAACATCCATTGCTCATATTATTTCAAATAATTCTTTGCACACAAAAAGAGAGGTTATGAGAACATAATCCACTTTTGGCAACATGAAATACCGTATGCGCCTTATTGCCCATACTTCAAACCATTCATGTAATCAAAAGTAAATTATTTTCTCATTCTTTCACCTCTCTCTACAAACCATGATCATTCTACAACTCTGGTATTTTCACGTCAATATTAGAAAATATCTCCCAACTATCTTCCTTCAAACAAACATGTACTAGACACCCGAAACACTTCCATAAATACCACGATTTCAAAGTCTGTCACTCGTCGTTTTCCATTTTCGATTCGCGAAATCATATTCTGACTGATCGGATATCCTAATAACTCACATTCCCTTTCCAAATCCCTCTGTGAAAATCCTCTCTCCATTCTCAATTCCCGGATTTTCAGTCCAATGATATTTTTCCTCAATTTTTTAATCTTTTTTTCTTAAATCTTTTTGCATCTGCCATACTTCTTCTCTCCTTTTCAGACCAATTCCTCCAGAAGTTCCTGTTTACCAGCTTCGTTCAATCAGCTTTTTGTATACACGCTTTACCATCCAAGGTTCTTTCGATACATGCAAAGCCTCTTCAAACGTCCACCACTTAACGGCCTGATTTTCATCCTCATTTACAATTAATTCTTCCTTTTCATCCGCTTCTGCCAAGAAGGTCACGTTAAAATGTAAATGACTCGGCACATACTTCCCTCTTCTCACATGACCATTCACAGTTAATGTCTCTAAGCTCAGGATATCCTTACTCACCAATACGGCATGCTTCACACCTGTTTCTTCCTGGAGTTCACGCATTGCCACAGAACATAAATCTTCCACTCCATCCGCATGCCCTCCGATCCATGACCAGGAATCATAAAGATTATGATATACCATCAGCGTTTTCGTGCGTTCCCTATTTACAGTCCAAATAGACGCAGTAAAATGCGCAATCTGATTTTCTCGGCTCAGATAGTTTGAATTACACACCATAAACCGGAGCATCTGCTCCTTATCATATTCCTCCTGCTCATTTGCAGGTTTATACTTTTTAATAGCATCCAGCAAGCTCATAATTCTCTTCTCCTACCGATTCACTTCAAACTCAACCGCAGATGGATACCTGCGTTGATTCAGGTCGTCTTTTGCCTTAATTACCTGCTCCAAATCTATGTCATACAAGTTCGCAATAGCCAAAACATAGTATATCACATCCCACAGTTCCTCATCTAACGTACCTTCAATATTAGAATCATCGGATGCTTTTAATCCCTTTCTCATGGCACGCGAAAGCTCTCCAACTTCTTCCGCCAGCTTTAGAAAGTAATCTTTTTCCAATTCCGGATGATAGTCCTTCGCCTTTATGTACGACTGCAAATATTTGATTGAAATCTTCCCATCCATACCAATTCCTCCATGCAGACCAACGCTAGCGATCAGAACCCCGCTTCAAAACACCGTCAACCATCTTGTATTCTCGTTCCTGATTGATCTCGACTTTATGATCAATCTCAGTCGCCAGAGTTATATTAAAGCCCTTATTTACTTTATTCTGATATACTATTTTCTGCACTACTCTCAAATCCATAGCTTTATCTCCAATATAAAATCAGGTAATCACATCTTCTGATTACCATTATATCATAAATACCTCTCGTTGCAATTTCATGCACGACGTATCTTTCACCATGATCACCTGGCTGTAGCTTAGATATCCTCCAACAGTCCCTTAATCAACCGTTCACGACTATTGATAAACATTTCCATAACCTGATAACTCTCTGTCTCCTCATACTCACAAGGCGTAACT
>JAFUMF010000050.1 GCA_017482945.1 Lachnospiraceae bacterium | reverse complement strand
TCATACACTAATTTCGTGACAAATTCAACCGGAGAAAAAGAATAGACAAGAAAAGCCACAGACCAGAAACTTCCAGTCTGTGGCAAATATACATTTGAATCAATTATGTATTTAGATCTGTGCGAAGCCCATCTCGAGGTCAGCGATGATATCTTCAACGTTCTCAAGACCAGCACTAAGACGGATAAGACCTTCCGGGATACCAGCTGCTGCTAACTCTTCCGGAGAATACGGAGAGTGAGTCATGCTTGCCGGATGCTCGATTAATGTCTCAGCGTCACCAAGGCTAACTGCCAGTGTGCAAAGCTGTAAGCTATCGCAAAGTTTCTGGCCAGCCGGTTTGCCGCCCTTAACTTCGAAGGAGATCATTCCGCCGAAATCTTTCATCTGCTTCTTAGCAACTTCATGATTCGGGTGGGATTCAAGACCCGGGAAGTAAACCTTCTCAACCTTCGGGTTAGCTACAAGGTATTCAACGATCTTCTTAGCGTTCTCGCAGTGTCTCTGAACACGAAGCTCTAATGTCTTAAGACCTCTTAAGATTAAGAATGCTTCCTGCGGACCAAGTACAGCGCCTGTCATATCTTTGAGACCGAACAGACGTACATCTTTCATAAGAGCAGCTTTACCAACAGCAAGACCCGCGATAACATCGCCGTGGCCGTTTAAGTACTTTGTTGCGGAGTGAACAACAATGTCAGCACCTAACTCGATCGGTCTCTGAAGGTACGGTGTTGCGAATGTGTTATCACAAACAACCTGGATCTCAGAATTGTAAGCGTGAGCGATTTCTGCTACTGCTGCGATATCAGCGATCTTGAGGTTCGGGTTAGCCGGTGTCTCAAGGTATACCATAAC
Organism: Lachnospiraceae bacterium; assembly: GCA_017482945.1. Lineage (GTDB taxonomy): Bacteria > Bacillota > Clostridia > Lachnospirales > Lachnospiraceae > Pilosibacter. The sequence continues at coordinate 12,359 of JAFUMF010000050.1, read as the reverse complement.
AGTGTTCGGCTTCAGCGCTGCCTTAACTGCTTCTAAGTCTGCTGTATCAAGGAAAGTAACTTCTACACCATAACGTGTCATACCATGCTCTAATAAAGCGTGTGTACAACCATAGAGTGTACCGTCAGCGATGATGTGTGCGCCAGCACGGCAAACAGTCCACATAACGGAAGAGATAGCACCCATACCAGAGGAGAAAGCTACAGCAGCTTCGCCGCCCTCAAGAGCAGCTACTTTTCTCTCGAGAAGATCTGTTGTCGGGTTGCCGAGACGGGAGTAGATATAACCATCTTCTTTCAGCGCGAAACGGTTACCACCCTGCTCACAGTTATCAAATACGAATGTAGAAGACTGGAAGATCGGTGTTGTTAATACACCATACGGATTCTTTCCAAGTACGCCAGCGTGAATGGCTTTGGTTGCAAAGCCCATGTTCTTGTTTTCCATTTTGAAAACTCCTTTCGTAATTCCCCACGAATTTACTATGTACTGCATATTACAGCAACTACACTTTAGCACATATTTGTGAAAAATGCAACTGGCGATTGTGGAATATTGACAATTTCCTGTTAAAAAACCGTTTTATTTTCGGTAGTTTCACAATTCACAGTGCGAAAAAACAAATAAAAAACGCCAAAAACCTTAATTTCTAAGGATTTCGACGTTTTCTCATGCCGGCAGCGAGACTCGAACTCGCACGAAGTCACCCCCGTCAGATTTTGAGTCTGATGCGTCTGCCATTCCGCCATGCCGGCAGGTGTTACAACCGATGATTAGTTTAACACATGTGTTTCATATTTGCAAGCGGTTTTTCTCTTCAATCTAATGAATGTTATCAATCAGCCGGGCACGAATTTCTCAATGCCCGGCCAGATATGTTCCACTATTGTTTTTACAAAACAGTCATTCTATTTAAGTATTATAAAAACAGGGAGATCGCTGCTCTGCGTGCGTAGCCCTCTTCCAGCTCTACTTTGTGGTAAAGATAACCTTCATCCTCGTAGTATTTTGCCTGTACCGGACATTTCTTGATACAGGAACCGCACTTGATGCAGATACCTGTAAATTCGCGAACGTTTTCGCGGCTGATGGAGCCCATCGGACAGACATCTGCACAGAGCTTACAATCTGTACATGCATCGGAGGTTAATGGTTTTACTTTACGGATGTCGATGGAAACGCCTTTTCTGTCGCGCGGCTGGTAGTATCCGCGGTACGGATTCGGAACGCCTTCTACCTCGATTTTAGCCGGTACTGTGCCTTCTGCAATTCCTTTTACTTTCGCTGCGACATTCGCTGCAAAGCCTTTTGCATCTGCCATATCTTCTGCATCCGGACGGCCGGCTGCTAAAGTCTTGGAGAAGGAGTGCTCTCCTACGAATGCTGCTGCTGCAATTGTGTGGAATCCAGTGGTCTCTAAGATATCTCTTAACTCCACGAGGCCATCATCAAAGTTTCTGTTTCCGAAAAGAACGACCGGTACTGCGAGCGCACCGTTGCCCTGGATGGTTGCAAGATATTTTAATAATACGTTCGGAACACGGCCTGCATATACCGGAGTACCGAAAATTACAAGATCATCTTCTTCTGCTTTAAATCCTTCCTGGCGCATAGCCGGAAGTGTAAAATCATAATCTTCACGTTTTGCATCGATCATTTTTGCCACTTCGTCTGCGATGGCTGTTACAATTTTTTTAGTTGTATTGGTAGCACTGAAATATACTGCCCAAACACGTTTTTTTGTCATCTCACATGACCTCCCATACGTTTTGTAGGTATTCCCTTACCTTATAACATACCATATTTTCCTATGAAAGCAAACCGGAAAACGTAATTTCTCTTACAGAAAATTAAGAAATTGTACATAATATGTCCGTTTATTTGCGACGATTTTTCTGATATAATGATGAAAAAGGTAAATTAGGAGGAAAATCTATGAGAAAGCAGATTACAATTTTTGCGGTACTGGCAATGATGGCCGCTGTTTCCATTACCGGATGTAAAAAGAAAGAGACCGTAGATTTGACCGGTATCCATATAACTGAATCTACGACTGTTGCGGAGACAATGGCTGAGACGACAGCTGCAGAGATCAAAACGACTGAGGCAGAGACATAATCTGCAGGTTCTGATGAGTCTGAGGTACTGAATGTCCGTTCCAAAATCGCGACGGAAAAGAACGGAAATGTTTCCATTGAATATCCGATCCTCTCCAATCTGAGAAATGAAAAAACGACGGAAACTGTAAATGCTCTGATCAAGGAATATGCGCTGAAAGTGGTTGACGCTCATGAGCTTGATCCGGAAAAAGATAATGTAACGATCGCATGTGATATTATTTCTTTAGACCGCAGCAAAGCAGTCTTTGTGTTCGACGGCTCCATGAAAGCAGACGATGCAGCATATCCGACCGGTCTTTTCTATACATTGACTGTTGATCTCTCGAAAGGTGCCATCGAAGGGCTTTCCGATTATGCCGACCCGTATACAATGGCCGGATACATCATTTCCGAAGATTGTATCATCACAAAAGCTGCCGATGAAAATGCTGCAAAGGAATATTTTGCATCCCTTGAAGTGAAGGAATTGTGGGAAACTTTAAAGAACTGCGATTTTAATTCCCAGACATCCGATGCGTTCCCGCAGGCATTCTCTTATGAGATCCAGGGCGTGATCTATATTGCTGTTCCTGTGCCTCACGCGCTCGGCGACTATGTGATCGTTGAGTTCCATCCGGAAACCAAATAGTTGATGGAACGGTCCTGATATGATACGATAAAAGAAAACGAAAGGATGGATGACAAATGGATAAAATTACTTTTATTGACCACCCTCTTGTACAGCACAAAATCTCTCTGTTAAGAGATAAAAATACCGGAACCAACGAATTCCGTATTTTAATTGAGGAAATTTCTACCCTCATGGGATATGAAGCGCTTCGCGATCTTCCGGTCGAAAATGTGGAAGTTGAGACTCCGCTTGAACGTTGTGAGACTCCGATGATTTCCGGCAAAAAGCTGGCAGTCGTTCCGATCCTCCGTGCAGGTCTCGGCATGGTAAATGGAATTCTTGCTCTTGTTCCGACTGCAAAAGTCGGTCATATCGGCCTGTATCGTGATGAGGAGACTCATGAACCGCACGAATATTTCTGCAAACTCCCAAGCCCGATCGATCAGCGTACCATTGTTGTGACCGATCCGATGCTGGCTACCGGCGGTTCTGCTGTTGCTGCCATTAACTTTATTAAACAGCGCGGCGGCAAAAATATTAAATTCATGTGTGTCATTGCGGCTCCGGAAGGTCTTAAGAGACTGAGTGAAGCGCATCCAGATATTCAGATTTATGTTGGTCATCTGGACCGTCAGTTAAATGAAAACGCTTATATCTGCCCTGGCCTTGGAGATGCCGGTGACCGGATTTTCGGTACCAAATAAAACGAAACCTATCATATGATAAAAAAGTTCCTCAGAACAGCGCTGTTGTCTGAGGAACTTTTTTTTAATATCTCTATTCTGTCAAAATTTGTGTTACTGCAGTACCCAAGTATGGATTCGGCAAGCTCATACTTCCGATTTTCTTACAGATTCAGGAAATCCTTTCTGTAATTCACACCGAAGTACTCAGCCAGTTCTTTCATTTCAGAATCTTTGATGGTATTGACTCTTGGCAGGTGTGCTGTCAGTATATAGATCTGAGCCGCCTTCTCTACTGTCTCGATCAGGCCAAAAGTCTCATCAAGGCTCTTTCCTGCACCGTAAATTCCATGCATGCCCCAAACGACAAGACGGAATTCTTTCATCTTCTCAGCTGTCGCCTCACCAATGGAGTTTGTGCCACAAAGCATCCACGGAAGAACACCGATTCCATCCGGGAATACAACGATACACTCGGTGCACATCTCCCAGAGGCTGTGTGTAAATTTCTTCTCATCCAGCTCATGAACATAGTTCATTGCCAGTGTGTAGGTCGGGTGTGTATGCATCACAACACGGTTCTCCGGATCCACAGAAAGTCGTGCCATGTGGCTCATCAGGTGTGCCGGAAGCTCGGATGTAAATTTTCCACCATCTTTGTAGCCCCAGAGAAGCTCAGCTGTACAGCCATCTGCCGCGATTTTGAAAATACCGAGGTTTGTCTCCGGATCATCCATAACATTTTTAAAGTACTTTCCTGTTCCTGTAACGATAAAAATCTTGCCGATCAGCTCTTTTGCCTCGAAACCGATCGGAATGGTGCGGATCACCTGTGAAAGATCCAAGTACTCTCCCACTTCCTCCTCGTCTAACATCCAGCTGATGTTTCCGCCGTTACGCTCATCCCAGCCGAGGCGGTACATATTGGCGGTCATTTTTTTCATCTCTTCTACGAACGGTGCTTTAAAAATATCTTTCATAACACTTCATCCTTTCCCTTTCCTATGAGTTTTACCATTTCCCATAAGAAAAGCGTATCACAGATTTTTTCTCATGTAAACAGCTTATTGACGGATCATTTGTTTATTGTTTTTCCGCAACCTCGCCCTGCATTTTATAAATGGAATTCGCATTCACGCATTCACGCACGCTGGAAAGCGGATAAACATTGCTGTTTCTTCCGATCACAGTTCCAGGATTTAATACAGATCCACAGCCAATTTCCGCATGGTCACCCAGCATGGCACCGAATTTTATCAGACCGGTATCAATATCTCCATCTTCTGCGTGAACCTTCACAATCCCTTTATCTGCACGCACATTGGAGGTTATGGAGCCGGCTCCCATATGTGCTTTGTAACCGAGGATCGAATCTCCCACATAGTTATAATGCGGAACTTCCACACAGTCGAACAGAATCACATTTTTCAACTCGGTTGAATTACCGACAACTGCACCTTCACCGATGATCGCATTCTCTCGGACAAATGCACAGTGGCGCACCTGGGCCTTTTTGCAGACAATGATATTTTTTCCAAGATAAGCGCTCGGGAAAACCTCCGCAGTCTTGTGTACCCACACGTTGTTTCCACGATACTCGTACTCCTCCTCAGAAAGTGTCGTTCCCACATCCAAAATATAATCCTGAATCTTTGGGAGAACTTCCCATGGAAATGTATACTGTTCCAGAAGATCTTTCGCCATGGTATGGGTAAGATCATAGAGGCCGGTAATAGCTGTGTCATCTTTCTTCATTATGCATCCTCTCTTTCCTGGACAGCCGGCATGGGCTGTTTACTTTTTATAAAACTGGGCTGCAGCATCAAAATATGGCCGCAGCATGTATTGGTTGTTGGCCTGTTTCACGCTGTTGGTCCGAAGGGCAACGAACCGCTCCAGTTTTTCCATATACTCATCCGGAGTGATACTTCCCTCCGCCACGTAGGTCAGTCCCTTCTCCCAGCTTGCAGTGAGCTCCGGATTCAAAAGCTGTTTCATGGACGCTCTGCAGACATCAAAGACCATTTCACCAAGCAACGTCGGTGTGATCACCTGCGTTTTCTTCGCCAGTGACAGGTACTGGATGTTGAAAAGCTTCTTAAGAATTTCTGCTCTCGTTGCACTGGTGCCGATTCCGCTTCCTTTGATGGTAGCGCGAAGGTCTTCATCCTCAATCAGCTGACCGGCATTTTCCATGGCAAGGATCATGGAACCGGATGTATAGCGCTTTGGCGGAGATGTCTCGCCTTCTTTGATTTCCAGATTCTTAAGCGCAAGTTTCTGGCCTTTTTTCAGTTTTGCCAGCATTGCAAGAAGTGCTTTCGCCTTCTCTCCCTGGCTCAGGTCGATTTCCTGCTCACCCTCAGACTCTTTGGCTTTCTTCTCTTCTACAGCATCTTTTCCTGCTTTTTTAGAAACAACTGCCGCCACCTTCAGATATCCTTCCTCTGCAAGAACTTTATAGTTTGCAAAGAAATGTTCGCCCTGTTTTTCCATATGCAGGGAAAACTTCTGATAGACCGCCGGCGGATAGAAAATACTTAAAAATCTTCTGGCAATGACTTCATAGACCTTCATCTGGAGGGAGCCAAGACTCCTCAGAGCACCAAATCCTTGTCCCGTCGGAACAATGGCATAGTGGTCTGTGATCTGCTTATCATTGATATATCTGGTCTTTGCGATTCCCTTGTAGGTACCGGAATTCAGCACTTCCTCCGCATACTGGGAAAGCGGCTGGAAATTTTTAAGACCACCAATATTTTTATAGATCTCTTTCGCAACTGCAGTCGAAAGTACTCGGGCATCTGTTCTCGGATAGGTCACCAGCTTCTTTTCGTACAATTCCTGCACGACCTTCAGCGTCTCATCTGGACTGATCTTAAACATTTTTGAGCAGTCATTCTGGAGCTCAGCGAGGTTATATAAGAGCGGCGCATTCTTCGTCTCCTTTTTCTTCTCAAGACCTACTAAGATTCCCTCCATCGGTTCTTTCGAGAGAAATCCGATCAATTCTTCCGCAGTTTTTCTTTCTTTCAATCCATTTTCTTTATAAAGTGCCGGTATCCCGAAATATTTTGATCCTTCCACTGCCTTCCATTCGGCAGAGATCATCATATCGTCTATGCCAGGCACTTCAAATGAACCGATCACGCGGTAAAACGGTGTCTTCACAAAGCTTCGGATCTCCCGCTCTCTTCGAACGACCATGCCAAGCACGCAGGTCATGACACGGCCTACGGAAAGAACTGCCCTCTTTTCATTCAAATAAGAAGCCACCGCCGGACCATATTTTAATGTCAGGACACGTGAGAAATTAATGCCCATCAGATAATCTTCTTTTGCCCTGAGATATGCAGAAGCCGCCAGATTATCGTATGCAGAAAGGTCCTTCGCTTCTCTGACACCGCGGATGATCTCGTCTTCTGTCTGGGAATCGATCCAGACACGGCGTCTTTGCTTTCCATGGACCTTTGCCTCCTGCTCTACAAGACGGTAAATATATTCACCTTCTCGTCCCGAGTCCGTGCAGACATAGATCGTGTCGACATCAGCCCGGTTCAAGAGACTTTTCACTGTCTTAAACTGTTTTTTTACGTCATCAATGACCTGATATTTAAATTCTCTCGGAAGAAACGGCAGAGTATCCATGCTCCAGCGCTTCAAAGACTGGTCATAGGCATCCGGATAGCTCATGGTCACAAGATGGCCCACGCACCATGTGACAATGGCATTTTCCGACTCGATGTAGCCGTCACTTTTTCTTCCATTGATTTTTAAAGCCTTAGCAAATTCCTGGGCAACACTTGGCTTTTCTGCTATAAATAATGATTTACCCATCGATTTCCTTTCTCGGTTTCCTAATATGCATTTCTGACACGACAACAGCCAGGAACATCAGAATGCATCCAAGTAACATTTTTCCCGCAAGGACCTCATGTAAAAGGATTACGGAAAAAAGCGCACCAAATACCGACTCCATGGAAAGAAGCAATGCAGTCGTATTGGCACTCAAATATTTCTGGCAGACATTCTGCAGCAAAAATCCTACCATGGTACTGAAAATTGCCAGATAAAGAAGTCCCATGATCAGATCCAGATCCATCAGCGCCTGAAAATCATACGCGCCCGGACCATCAAAGACCGGTACGAAGAACCAGTTGCTGAGACCGACCACTCCGATCTGGATGATCGTCAGGAAGATCGGATCATGTTTTTCTGTAAATTTGTCGATATAGACCATGTGGAGAGCAAAACAAAAACCGCAGATCAGAGTGAGAAAATCTCCCAGATTGATCCCAAGGTCGCCCTCTAAGGTCAAAAGTGCAAGCCCCACCACTGCCATGGCCGCTGCCACAATATTTTTCAGTGCCGGACGTCTTTTGCTCACGCCCCAGTGAAGGAACGGGACGAGAATCACATACAGCGTGGTGATAAATGCGTTCTTACTTGCCGTCGTATACTTAATTCCGTAGGTCTGGAATAAATAGGAAAGCTCCAGAAGAACTCCCAGGATCAGTCCACACTTCAGGCTTTCTCGGTTCAGGTGCTTCAATTTTTTATGAAAAACCAGAAGAAGTGCTGCTGTAGCAATTGTAAACCTGACAGCAAGAAGAAAGGTCGGCTCCAAAATATCCACGGAATTCTTCATCGCAACAAAAGAACCGCCCCAGATCATGGTCGTAAGCAAAAGTCCAAGAACGGACAGGAGCTTCACACCTTTTTCATTATGTTTTTCCATTGTTTTTCTTTCTTACTCTATTTGATAAAAAAATGATAGCCTGTCTTTGAAACAAACCGCTCGCCGGCCTTGATCACCGGGCTTGCAAACTGTGGTTTATTTACAGCATCCGGGAAAAACTGAGTCTCAAAACAGAACGCATCGTGGTCATGGTACAGGATACCATCTTTTCCCTCTTTGCCATCCAGCCAGTTTCCAGTATAGAACTGTACACCAGGCAGATCCGTGAATACCTCCAACGCACGTCCGGATGCTTCCTCATAGACCCACGCTGCAAGTGCGTACTCTCCAGGTGCATGATTCAGACAGTAATTATGGTCATAGCCTTTACTTTTTATCAGCTGCTCGAAATCTGCATGGATATCATCACCAATCTTTTTCACTACTGTAAAATCCATCGGAGTTCCATGAACCGGCATGCATTCTCCGGTCGGAATCGACAGGCGATCCGTTGGAGTAAATCTGTCTGCATCAATCTGAACCAGATGCCCGTAAACAGGACCGGATCCATGTCCTCCCAGATTAAAGTAAGCGTGATTTGTAAGATTCATCGGAGTATCATGGTCACACACTGCCTGATACTCGATCTCTACTACATTTTCATCTGTCAAAGTATATTTAACAAAAATCACTGCATTTCCTGGATATCCCTGATCGCCGTCGGGACTCTCCAAACGAAAAGTCACAGAACTATCCTCTACCGCCGTAACATTCCAGAGACGTTGATCGAAATACTCCGGTCCGCTGTGCAGATTATTGGCTCCATCATTTTTTCCAAGATGATATTCTTTTCCATTCAGTACATATCTGGCGCCGCCGGTACGATTCGCAATTCTTCCCAATACAGATCCCATATGCGGACGATTGTTCAGATATCCGCTTGCGTCCTCATATCCAAGAAGAACATCCGCCATCTGCCCACTTCTATCCGGCACCATCATGTTCGTCCAGACCGCCCCAAGATCTGTGAACGAAGCAGACAATCCCTGTTTGTTCGTAATTGTATACAGAAAGAACTCTCGCCCGTCTGACATTGTGCCAAAGTGTTCTTTTCTAACTGCCATGTATGCCTCCCCTATTTGCTCCATGAAGTTTTCATTTACTCGACAACGGCCAGAGAATTTCTCTGGCCGATGGGATCAGACTTTTTAGTTTTTCGCAGAAATATATCCCTGCTTTGTAAGAAGCTCTGCGCAGAGAACAGCACCACCGGCTGCACCGCGGACTGTGTTGTGGGACAGGCCCACGAATTTCCAGTCATAAACAGAATCTTCTCTTAAACGGCCAATGGAAACACCCATTCCTTTTTCGAATTCCACATCCATCTTAACCTGCGGACGATTGTCTTCCTCCAGGTACTGGATGAACTGCTTCGGTGCGCTCGGAAGCTCTAACTCCTGCGGAAGTCCCTTAAAGTTCACGAGTTTTTCGATTAACTGCTCTTTTGTTACTTTCTTTCTGAATTTTACGAATGCAGCAGCTGTGTGACCATTTAATACCGGCACACGGATACACTGGCATGTGATCTTCGGCTCAGATGCCTTTACGATCACGCCATCTTCGATCTTGCCCCAGATACGAAGCGGTTCCTGCTCACTCTTTTCTTCCTCGCCGCCAATATACGGAATGATATTTTCTACCATCTCCGGCCAGTCTTTAAAGTTTTTTCCGGCACCGGAAATTGCCTGGTATGTAGTCGCAACGACTTCATACGGCTCAAATTCTTTCCATGCTGTTAACGCCGGAGAATAGCTCTGGATCGAGCAGTTCGGTTTTACAGCAATGAAACCACGTGTTGTACCAAGTCTTTCCTTCTGGAACTTGATAACCTCAAAGTGCTCTGGATTGATCTCCGGAACTACCATCGGTACGTCCGGTGTCCAGCGATGTGCACTGTTGTTGGAAACGACCGGAGTCTCAGTCTTTGCATATGCCTCTTCAATTGCCTTGATTTCTTCTTTTGTCATATCCACTGCGCTGAATACAAAGTCAACGGTTGCAGCAACTGCCTCAACTTCGTTTACATTCATAACAACCAGTTTCTTTACGCCTTCCGGCATCGGAGTCGTCATTTTCCAACGCTCGCCAACTGCCTCTTCATATGTCTTACCTGCGGAACGCGGGCTGGCAGCCACTGTAACAACCTCATACCACGGATGATTTTCAAGAAGAGAGATAAATCTCTGTCCAACCATTCCTGTTGCACCAAGGATACCTACTCTTAATTTCTTTTCCATAACTTACTCCTTATTCTGAACGAATTGGTCTTATCCTATCGCAAAAAACAACAAAAATCAAGATGCTGAGCTATATTATCTGAAATTATCAGCGATAACCTCAGATTATAATCTCACTTTACTTCCCTTTCCATCTCGTTTCGCAGATTTCAAGCGGTTCAGATGAACATCTTTTTCTTTATAAGTAATAATCGTTTCCGTTCCCGGCAGATAAACTGCTTCGAGGACATCCTTTTTCTCAAGCTTCATTCCCCTGACGCCGCGGGTATTCTTCTTAAGAAGCGGGACCTCTTCCATGGCAAATTTCAGGAACATGCCCTCCTTCGACTGGAGAACGACCTCTGTTTCCTCCCCGACGAACCGGATCACGGAAACTTTATCTTCATCTGCGAGCTTTGTCGCAGCCACCATACGATTTGCTGTAACAAATTCTTCACCTGCAACGATCTTTACAAGCGCCTGTTCCGTCGCGAAAAGAATCTTCTTTTCAGGAAGCACAGATGCCGCACAGCATAAAAGGATCCGCTCCTTTGTCCCGTCGAATTTACTGATATTCTCGATCGGAGTTCCCTTATCTTTCACCTTTCCAGCCGGAACATCCGACATTTTTGCCTGATAGAGCACACCGCTATCGGTAAACAGGCAAATCTTATCATCCGTCATCACAGGCATCACATGAATATTTTCATTCTGGATGGTTTCCATATTTCTCTCATAAATTGCTTTATCAAGAGTCTTACAGTAGCCAAAACGGTCCATAACAAAGATCACCTCTTTGGCCGCTTCTTTCACTTCCACGTAAACAGCCTGTTCACTATCCTCGATCACAGTTCTTCGCGGAACTGCAAATTCTGCTTTGATCGCATCCAGATCTTCCTTAATTACCACATCCATATTTTTCTGGTTGGATAAAATATGGCGGTATTCGCGGATTTTCTTTAATGTTTCCTTGTACTGCTTCTGAAGCGCAATGATCTCAAGACCGATCAGTTTATAAAGACGCATCTCGAGGATCGCTGTCGCCTGGCGCTCGGTAAAGTGGAGCTGCTTTGCATCCTCCTCAAAGCCCGGCGCACGGAACTTGATGTTCGCCGTATTACCGGTCATTAGGCAGTCTTTCGCGTCTTTCATGTTCTTGGATCCGCGGAGTACCGCAATGATCAGATCGATGACATCACAGGCCTCAATGAGACCTTCCTGTACTTCCTTCTTCTCCAGCTCCTTATTTAAAAGTACATTATACTTCTTAGTCAGGTTCTTATACTGGAATTCCAGGAATGTATTTAAGATCTGCTTGAGGTTCATGGTCTCAGGACGGCCGTCATCAATGGCCAGCATGTTGACACCGTAGGTATCCTCAAGCTTTGTCTTCTTATATAAAATATTTTTTATTTTATTTACATCGGCATCCTTTTTCAGTTCCAGAACGATTCGGATACCTTCTTTGCTGGACTGGTTGGAAATATCGACCACATCCGGGAGTTTTCTGCTCTCGACAAGATCCGCAATATCCTGAAGGAACTTGTTGATTCCCGCACCGATCATCGTATATGGAATCTCGGTGATCACAAGCTTATCTCGGTCTGTCTTTCTTCTTCCAAGCTCCACATCGACTTTTCCGCGGATTTTAATTTTTCCCGAACCGGTCTCATAAATCGGAAGCAGCTCGCTCTTATTGGCGATGATGCCGCCGGTCGGGAAATCCGGGCCAGGGAGGTATTCCATCAGATCCTGCACAGTCAGAAGTCGGTTATCAATATAAGCTTTTACCGCATCGATCACCTCTCCGAGATTATGTGGCGGAATGCTTGTACTCATACCAACCGCGATACCTTCTGCTCCGTTGATCAAAAGGTTCGGCACGCGGACCGGAAGCACCTCCGGCTCTTTTTCTGTCTCATCGTAGTTGGAAACAAAATCGACAGTCTTATCTAAATCCTTTAAATATACTTCCTTTTTGGTTAACACATC
>JAFUMF010000049.1 GCA_017482945.1 Lachnospiraceae bacterium | reverse complement strand
TTTGGCGCTTCCGATCTCATTTCCTTCTGCATCAGCCAGTGTCAGAACAACGTTCAGGCCCTCCTCTTCCGGTTTCTCCACATTGAGGTATGTGTTGATATGAAGAAGTCCTGTTCCGCGGCGCACTGCTGTGTCAACTTTGATGCCAGGACCACCATAATAATCCAGATCAAAATGCTTTTCAGACACGATCAGCCACTCCACATCACGGTAAATACCGCCGTAGAATGTGAAATCGGCAACCTGCGGATAAACCTTCTGGTTCACGCTGTTGTCTACCATGACCTTCAGTTCGTTCATCTCATTTAAAGCATCGGTCACGTCAACACGGAATGTGGAATAACCATTATCATGACTGCAGATTTCCTCGCCGTTCAAGATCACCTTCGCACTGGCGTTAACACCGTGGAACTGGAGATATACGCGTTCATCGTCAGCGTACTCCGGCTTCGGAAGCTGCTTTTCATACATACAGGTTCCGCGGAAATAATCATTGCCGCCGTCCTGGCCGTCGACCGCGTTCCATGTGTGAGGCAGATCCACCGGACGTTTCTTGCCATTCGGACCGTAGAACATCCAGTCATTCATCAGTTTCACTGTTCTTCTCATATACGAAACGATTCCTCCTTTCTCATCATTCAGTATAAGTTTTCACGGATAAATGCCTTCTGATTCTTCCTTTAGAAGCATTTTCCTTATTGTCATAATGCACAAAAAAAGAACTTTGCATATATACCTAATTATACATTTTACAAAGTTCTTCTTCTATTTACAAGTTTTGTTTCCTAAGTGGTCGAAAAATCGACTTATGTGGACATTGGGATCGGGATCAGCAGCATCAGAGAAAAGCATCCGTCTTCCTCACTGATACTTAATGCTCCATCATACTTTTTCAATATGTAATTGATACTTTTCAGGCCATATCCGTGGTCCATTTTGTTTTTCTTTGTTGTCACCGGAAGATCGTCTTCGAATATCAGTTTTTCTTCCATCGGATTTACCACATTGATGGCAAGGAACTGCTGTTTCCGATATACCAGCACATCGATCTGCCTGCGCTCCGGCTCCTCAAATTTTTCCACCGCCTCAATTGCATTGTCAATGGCATTGCCTAGAATCGCATAAAGATCAATCGTGTTGATAAAATCCATCTGGCTTCCATCCGCCACACAGGATACGGTGATTCCGCGCTCTTTGCAGTAGAGGCTTTTGTCTGTAAGAATCGTATCCAGCACCTCGTTGCCGGTCTTTACAATGGCCTCATAAATCTGGATGGAATCTTCAATTTCACTTAAATACTGCTCCAATTCCTCTCTGCTGGCATTCCGAAGTGCCCGGATCTGATGTTTTAAGTCATGACATTTCTGGTTGATGAGGGAAATATTCTCTCTGGCAAGCTCATACTGCTCCCTGGCATTGTCACGGAGCAGGTTCATCATTTCGATTTCCTGGCGGAGCTCACTTTTCTTAAAAAGCTCATTCTCCAGATACAAAATCACCGCCATGAGAATCTGCGCCAGATATGCTGAGATCCACTGCGGATCTTCCAAACTGATTTCTGCATTTCCCGGAATCAGGATCATTAACTGGAACGCAGAAAATGTCAAAAATGCCAGTGTGATCTGTCTCGGGCCGATCTGTTTTTGACCGTTCTCCGGGAGCCATTTACCGAGTGTCAGCGCGATCAGCTCAAACCCACACACAAAGACACCGATTTCGATGATCCAGCCAAGGACCACGTTGTCATTGATCCAGAGATAATCTCCAACGATCACCAAAAACATCCACAGTTCATAGAGAAGCTGCCAGGACATGAACGCCCAGATCGCATAGTAGGCCGCGGCCTTCCAGGTAAGGACCCTTCCATTTTTTATAAAATGAATCAGGAACACGAATCCGGCTGTCCGGATGGCAAACTCCAATCCGGAC
>JAFUMF010000048.1 GCA_017482945.1 Lachnospiraceae bacterium | reverse complement strand
TTTTTCCAGACCGCGTGAATATATGAGCGACCGCTCTGATTACGATAGTATCCTTCATTTGATTGAGGAAAAAGAAGACGGTGAAAAGCTCTTTATTTTCAATGTGACCATGCAGAACCATGGTGGTTTTGAGGTGGAAGGCCTGGAGTCTACAGTCCATGTGACTGAGCTGAACGGTGAGGCCTGTGAGGGACAGTATCCGAAGGCAGACCAGTACCTGACATTGATTCAAATGTCGGACGAGGCGCTGGAGTATTTCCTGGCGGAGCTTGAACAGGTGGAAGAGCCGACGATGGTGGTCATGTTCGGTGACCATCAGCCAAGCGTTGAGACGCACTTGTTCGAGGCGCTCTATGGAATGCGCTGGACAGAAGTGCCGGATGAGCTGAAGCTCAATTCCTTTAAGACTCCGTACATGATCTGGACAAACTATGACAGAGAGGCCGAGGACGCGGGTGATATGAGTGCGTTCATGCTGGGAAATGAGGTCCTGAAAGCGGCCGGTGTGGAGCCGACGGGACTGTTCGCGGCGGCAGAGTCTTTGAGAGAGAATTACGATGCTGTTCATGCCATGGGTGTTCTTGAAAAGGACGGTACCTTTACAGACAGCCGGAAGACGGATGTGTTCAATGATTTTTCAGACATCCGGAAATTCCACACCATTCAGTATTACGAAATTTTCGAATAGTTTGCGGCGGCAATGAGCCGGCCGCAGACCATGATACCGGGAGGAACCATGAAAAAACGTGAGTGGTTATCACTTTTTATGCTGGCGCTGACCACAGTGTCGGCGATTCTAATCGGCATCGGAACGATTTACATGACCGGAGTTGACGGCAACCGGCTCATGCAGCCGGAGACGAAGAGACTGCTTTTTGAGGTGGCGGTCCTTTTTGCGGCGGCTTTTGGAATTTTATATTTGGTAAAGGACGGAAAAATCCGACTGGGACTTCTGGTTCTGGAGGCGTCTGTTTTTACGTGGATCCATCAGGCATTTTTGCCGATGGTCGTGTCCGGCCTGTATCTGGCTGTGATCATCCGCGCAGGCAGCGGGATCCGGGTGCTGCTCGATCAGGAACGTCGAATCCCGGAGTACCATGTGACAACAGCCATGGCAGATTTTACTCTTGGTGCGGTGAATCTGATCCTTCTGTACTGCCTGATGTCTTTGGCAGGAATCGGAAGTATCATGGCAACAAGAATCGCAGCCATCGCCATTGGAATTTTCACATTTCTTCCAAGCTTTCCGGGTGCAAAGGAGAGAGACGGAAGCTGGAAAACAACGCTGTTCGGTGAAGAGAAAAACCATCCGCTCACGGCAGGGATGGCGGTCCTGTTCGCGTTTATGTTTGCGATGGTCCTTCTGCAGGTGGGCCGCATGAACATCTGTGCCGATTACGATTCCCTGCACTACGGACTTCGTTCCGAATACGTGCTTAACGACGGCGGCGGAATTTATGAGAACCTGGGAAGTATCAACGTCGTATATACCTACTCAAAAGGCCTGGAGACACTGCTTCTTCCGATTTCCGGTCTCCCATCCTACAGCTTTTTCTTAAGCTTCCAGATGTGGATGACCATGGGAATTCTCGTGGCGGCAGGTGAGATCACGAAGCTTTTTACGAACCGAAAAGCGTCCGTGCTATGTATGGCTATTCTTTCCAGCATCCCTGGAATCATGAACATGGGCATCACAGCGAAGACCGACTCGGCAACGGCACTGTTCCAGCTGATCATGGTCTACTATCTGATGATGTTTGTGAATGAGAAGCGGACCGGTGATCTGGCTCTGGCCGGAAATGCATTTTTAATGACTATGGTCTTAAAGCCGACCTCACTGGTATTTTCCACGATCCTTGCGGGAACGACGTTCCTGTACCTGATCGTGACAAGGACCTTCAAAGTCAATGGAAAAGACCGATTCCTGATTTCCTGGATCTCTGCCATTGCCATGTGGCTGTTGATCTGGCTCAGGACTCTGATGCTCACGGGACTTCCGGTGACATCGGTGTTCACCTCCATCTGGACGAAGCTTGGATTTACGGTGAAATATCCGTTCAAGTTCGACAGCATGCCGTCCAACGGCGGTGAAGGGCTGAAAGCCGCGATCAAGCATTTCCTGAAACGCTTATACGGAGTTCTTCTGGCTCCGGTGGGCGAAGATATGGCTCATGTGCGGATCGCCTGGGGAACATGCCTGCTTCTGATCTTCCTCGTTCTCTTTGTTGTGGCATTGATTGTAAGAACGAGAGAGGTGAAGCGGGAAGAAAAACGGCCGCTCACATGTCTTGCCTGGATGTTCGTGACCAACGGTGTGGTCAGCCTGGCGGCGCTGTACTTGTTGTGGCAGGTGGATGGAAACTATTTCATCCTGCTTTACTGCCTGTTCACGATTCTGGCGGCCATTATTATCGGAAGACTGGAAAGCAAAATGCTGCGGTTTTCCATCATCCACCTTTTGCTCCTTGTGATGCTCTTTAATGTGAGTGTGACGGCAGTGAGCAACTGGGACGGAACCCTTGGTCTTAGCCCGGTCAAACTGGTCCATAAAGGATATTATGACCATTGGGCGGAGGCGAAGGAGGAGATGATCCACAAAGGCAACGAGGAAATCTGGGAGATCCTGGCAGAAGATCCGGAGACGAGAGTTCTTGTATACGGAAACCAGCCGGAAATGCTCATGTTTCCGTGTAATGCGCAGAGCTATACCGACATCGAGGGAAGCGGCGGAAACTATTATGTATCGGCCAGCGCAAAAGGACTTGTGGATTTCTTTGAATACGCGAAGATCGATTACGTCTATCTTTGCGGCGGCTACTTACGACCGGGAACAGAGGCCTGGAATTTTGTGGTCGAAATGATCGAGTCGGGATATCTGACCGACATCTTTTACGAAAATGGCAATGGCCTGGCGACGTTTGTTGTGGAGCCGGTCGTGCCGGAAGACAGGGCGGCAGTACTTGAGGAGTTTGCTCAGTGCTACTGGCCGGGAGAACAGCAGTAAGGGGAGTTACAGATGGAGTTACGTAACAGAATTGCAGAAATTTTTGATAAAATGAAAGAGGGACTTCTGGTTTTTGCAGTGCTGCTCGGATTTGGATTTTTTATCAATCAGGGCGTGGAACTGAAGGGACTTTACATGGATGATCTTTATCTGTGGTCCTGTTATGGAGAGCAGACATTTAAGGAATTCGTATTCCCGGTGGGAAGTACAAGATTCCGCTTTATTTTCTACCTGGCGGCATGGCTGGAGATGTTCCTTCTCGATGGCCAGGTGGGCCTTATGGTGCCGTTCAACATTGTGCTGAACGCACTGATTGCGTTTTCCATTTACAAAATCTCTGAGCGCATGAGCGGTGGACGAAAGATCGTGAGCCTTCTGGTGGCGGCGGCATATCTGATGTCTCGTTTCAGCTACTACCAGATCGGCCAGTTTTATGGTCTGATGGAGAGCCTGGGTCTTTGGGCGGCCCTTGGAATGCTCTATTACACATGGAGATATGCGACAGAGAGACATTCATTTGCTTTTCTTGGAGCAAATGTGCTGTACTTTTTAGCAAGCTTTATCCACGAGCGGTATATGGTATTGGTTCCGGTGCTGCTTTTAGGATTGCTCTTTGGCACCCGTGCATGTGTGCGAAACGGAGCCCAGGCGGTGAAAAAGGCAGTTCAGGAGGAAGAGACTGGAGAACCTGACGAAGTGAGCGATGCAGAAGAAAAGGCTCGCGAAGAGATCCGAAACAGCAGACGCAGCAGAGCCCAGGGAAGAAGCCGTGGGGCAGCCGCAGGTAAAATCGGAGAGAGATCCACAGCTGCAAAACGCCCGGCGCGCCAGAGTGAGCGCACAGCTGCAGCGGCTGGATTTGACATTCCGAAGTGGGCACTTCTTCTTATTACTATTGCAGTCTTTGCGCTGATCCAGATCATTCGTCTCAACACCATCGGCACCTTATCACCGGCGGGAACCGGCGGAACAGATGTAGAGGATACGTTCGTGATGGAAGAGGCCATGGAGCATGCGTGGGCGCAGGTGGACTTCGTATTCGGTAAGAACTCCGGTCCGGATTACCTTTGCGTGATGCCGTACGAGGATTCACCGGAGGAGATTCAGGAGTTAATCGGAAAAGCCAATATGGTTCTGGGACTTTCTGTGGCGGCGTTCATCGTGGGCTGTGTGGTGGAAGCGGTGAAGGACTGGAGAAAGGTGTTCGGCCACTTAAAGACTCTGATCCTGTTTCTGGCGTTTATTGCTCTCTGCATCGGTGCGTCCAGCGTGACGATCCGCGTGGAGATGCGCTGGGTCTATGTGGTCTATGCGGCGGCGCTGATCCTTCTTGCATATATGTCTTCCAGAATGCATGTGGCAGCGATCCTTGTGCCGATTTATGTAGCCCTGATGTTCCAGACGGAGACGTTCTACCGCGATCATTGGGATGTGCTCTATCTGTGGCCAAACCAGCTGCGCTACAATTCCCTTGCGGAGGAGACCATCGAAAAGTATGGCGAAGAAATTTTTGACAAGCAGGTCTACATCATTGGAAATACTTACGAAATGAGCGAGTTCACAGCTGAGACATTCTTAAAGGTCTATGATGAGGATGGAAAGGGCAAGAATACCACCATCAAGTTTATCGACAGTGATCTTGATTTTAAGACGATCCGAGATAATGCCGTCATTCTTTGGGAGGATGCGGAAAACAATGCCTACAAGGATGTGACAGAATTTGTGAAACATCAGAGGCTCAATTATGCTTACGGCAGCTATGAAGATGGCTGGGTGGATGAGCATGGAAAAATCGTTCTTATGAACGGCAACACAGATGTGCTGAAGCTGGGATGCTATTATCCGGGAACTATTACAGGCAAGCAGGTCTGCCAGATCAAAGTCAACGGTAAGCGAATGCCGGATCTGGTATTTACGGATAATTACATGACATACGAGATCCCGTCGGCACCGTATCAGATGATTTCGCTGGAATTCTCCTGTAACTTCTATGTGGCAAACGCGAAGGAGAAGAGAGGCGAAGAGAACCTTGCGATGGTGGTAACACTGGGCGCAGAGTAAACGAGGAGAGAGTATCATGGATCAGAGTATGATCCTCCTGCTGGCAGGCGGCCTGGCAGTTTTTGGAGTTCTTGTGTTGGTAGTGCTGATGACGAAGCGCACTGCGTACCTGGGACCGGTGAAGGAAGAACTGCAGAAAGAGAAGATGTGGCTGCGCCGGGGAGAATACAATGCGGCCATGGTGAAGGGCAGACAGAATCTGGAGCTGCTCCTGAAACTGGTGGCTGAAAAAAATGGAATTCAGCTTGATAATACTGCTCAGGCGGTGGCAAATGCCAAAGAGGAAGAGGAGCGCCAGAGCAAAAATGGCCGAAAGAAACGCGGCGGTCATGGAAAAACAAAAAGAGTAATGACCCATCAGCAGTTCAACAGGTGGCTGGCAGATAATGGCTATCTGGATCGCGTTGCGAAATGGGAGATGAACCAGGTAAGACTGATCGGCAACAAGGCCGTCCATGAGAATTATGCGGACAAGGATGATGCATGGAATCAGTATAATTATCTGGAGGATATTTTAAAGACTGTCACAGAGAGAAGCCAGAATCCTAACAAGCACCAGGAGAGAAAAGGTGGGGAGAAGAAGGCTGAGGGAACAAAGCATGTAAAGAGTGTGGAGTCCACAACGGCAGTTGTTGCTGCTCCGGAGATGAAGGAGCAGAGAAAGCGGAAACGCAAGAAAAAAAATGGGCAGAAGAATCCGGAGCAGAGCGGGCAGAAGGAAAATCAGAATGTCCAGAAGGCTCAGAAAGGCCAGAGCCCGGAGAGCAAAGCGGTGAAAGCAGTTGGCCAGAAGCCGGAAGCAAAAGCTTCGAAGGGAAGCCAGAAATCGGAGACCAAAGAGATAAAGGCTGCGGCTCAGAAGCCGGAGGCGAAAGCTTCAAAGGGAAGCCAGAAAGCGGAGACCAAAGAGATAAAAGCCGCGGCCCAGAAGCCGGAAGTGAAAGCTTCGAAGGGAAGCCAGAAATCAGAGACCAAAGAGATAAAGGCTGCGGCCAAGAAGCCGGAAGGCAAGAGCCAGAAGACGCAGGGGGCTACAAAGTCTGTGCAGGCTGAGGCTACAGAGCTGAAAGGAAATGTTCAGAAGAAGCAGAAACCGGCGAAAAAAGCTCCTCAGGTGAAGGCCGAAGCCGTTGAAGAGGCAGCTATAGTGGCAGCAGCATCGGAGACACCGGAAAAGGCGAAATCCAAGAGACGCCGCCGTCGCAAGAAGAAACCGCAGAATGCTGAGGCAGTTCAAGTGACTTCCGAAACCCAGAACAATACAGGCGAGTCTGATCAAGTGACAAGCCCGAATGCGCAGGAAGAACCGACGAAGCCAAAGAAGCGCCGCCGCCGCAGAAAGAAACCGCAGAATGCTCAGGCAGTTCAAGTGACTTCCGAAACCCAGAACAATACAGGCGAGTCTGATCAAGTGACAAGCCCGAATGTGCAGGAAGAACCGACGAAGCCAAAGAAGCGCCGCCGCCGCAGAAAGAAACCGCAGAATGCTCAG
>JAFUMF010000047.1 GCA_017482945.1 Lachnospiraceae bacterium | reverse complement strand
TGCGTGATTCTGATCGTGATGGAAAAAATGGTTCTGGATGTGTTTGAAGCCCTGTTTGACAAATAAAATTCGTGTAAAATCGGTCTGAAAAAACGACAGGTTAAAAAACGGTTAAGAAAATAAAGAAAAACGGCGTTTGTACAAAAGAAACACAAGCAAACGCCGTTTTTATTTTGAAATGTAAAATTCGCACAAAGCCAAAATTTGAAAAGTAAAAATGAACAAAAAAGTTGTTAAAAAAATCGCAAGTTTGTGCACACTTATTTCAAAACCTATGTTATATTATTACTCGTAACCCCCCCCAATACATTATATAGTTTTTGCTATACCCCATAAGAGACATAATACCTTTTCCGAAAAACGGTCAGCGTTTCCCCGCTGGCCGTTTTTCTTTGCAAAAAATGGACTAAAAAGTTTTAGTTTTGTATAAATTCTGAAATTTCTCGGATATATTGGTTCTGTGATGCAAAAAATAGGTGCAAAGAAACTCATTTTCCTGTATAATATAAAGGTATTGTTGCTAAAAATATTACTATTTAATGGATGGAGAGGAGGAGCTGTTTCGAATGAACAGGGCGGCTCTGTTTTGCGACGAGACTATTGATTACAGAATTCCAGCAGAACCGGATACGGGGGATACAGTAACACTGCGGTTTCGAACAGCGAAAGATGATGCAGACTACGTCTGTGTCGTAATCTGCGGACAAAATGTCCGGATTGGTTTAAAAAAGGTAGAAAGTCGGGGATGGTTCGACTACTACGAGTGCAAGCTTCCGGTTGGAGAAGATGCGCTGCATTTCTATTTTGAAATTACGAGCGGCGAGGATATGTGCCGCTACAACAGACTTGGTGTGTCCGACGATATGGGACTGCGCAGAATGTTTACGATCACACCGGGATTCCATGTTCCGGATTGGGCGAAGGGCGCAGTGATGTACCAGATTTTCGTGGACCGCTTCTGCAATGGTGACCCGACCAACGATGTCGTGTCCGATGAATATGTATACATTGGATTCCCGGTAGAAAAAGTGGACCGCTGGAACGCAGGACTTTCTGTTCTGGATGTGGATCGTTTCTACGGCGGCGATATTCAGGGAATTATCGATAAACTGGACTATCTTCAGAGTCTGAGGGTAGAGGTTCTCTATCTGAGCCCGGTATTCGTATCACCGTCCAACCACAAATACGATTGTCAGGATTATGAACACATCGATCCGCACTACGGCGTGATCGTAAAAGATGCCGAGGGCCTCGTGGATGCCCATGCCCAGGATAATCATGAGGCGGAGAAATATTCCGTCCGCACGGCAGATCCTGAAAACTTAAAAGCAAGCGATGAATTCTTCGCCAAGTTTGTGGAGGAAGTTCACAGACGCGGCATGAAGATTATTTTAGATGGCGTGTTCAACCACTGCGGTTCCTTCAACAAGTGGCTGGATCGCGAAAAAATTTATGAGAAGCACGGCGGCTATGCTCCGGGCGCGTATGCGTCTGCCGATAGCCCGTATAAAGATTTCTTCAAATTTAAAGATACAAGCGCTGATGCGTGGCCGGACAACGAATCCTACGAAGGCTGGTGGAACCATAATACACTTCCGAAGCTGAACTATGAAGGCTCCGAGGAGTTGTATCAGTACATTTTAGATATCGGCAAAAAGTGGCTGTCTCCGCCGTACAATATCGACGGCTGGCGCCTCGATGTGGCTGCTGATCTGGGCCATTCGCCGGAGATGAATCATCGGTTCTGGAAGGATTTCAGAAAAGTGGTAAAAGAGACAAATCCGGACGCACTGATCCTTGCGGAACATTACGGTGACTGTTCCTCCTGGCTAAAGGGCGATCAGTGGGATACCGTTATGAACTATGATGCTTTCATGGAGCCGCTTTCCTGGTTCTTAACAGGCCTGGAAAAACACAGTGACCGCTATGATGGACATTTATACCAGAACAGCCAGGCGTTTATGTCCTCAATGCTTGATCATATGACAGCGTTCCAGACCCCGTCCCTGATGGCGGCAATGAACGAACTGTCCAACCATGACCATTCCAGATTCCTCACAAGAACGAACCGCGAGGTCGGCCGCCTGGATTCCAGGGGTGCTGCGGCTGCCGATGAGGATCTGAATTACGGAACATTCCGATCCGCCGCCATTGTGCAGATGACATGGCCGGGCGCTCCGACGATTTATTATGGTGACGAGGCCGGAGTCTGTGGCTGGACCGATCCTGATAACAGACGAACATACCCGTGGGGCCAGGAAAACCAGGAGCTGATCGAATTCCATCGATACCTGGTTGGTATCAGAAAACGTAATAAAGCCTTTAAGACCGGTTCTTTTAAGCCGCTGCTTGCTGAGAACGGCGTGATCGCATATGGCCGTTTTGATGCCAAGGGGCGCGGTGTTGTTGTGGTGAACAGTACCGGTGCAGCAAAGCGCGTGCGCATTCCGGTATGGCAGGTTGAAGTGGCCGGAGACCATATGCGCCGGATCATGAAATCGACCGATATCCGCTACAATGTGGGACAGGTCGAATATCCGGTGGAGAATGGAATAATGGTTGTGGAAATCGCTCCACATTGTTCCATGATTTTTGAGGAAAAACCTCTTGATTTTTAGAGTTTTTTGTGTTATCATTTTGACTTGTCAGAGTGATATGGGTGGATTCCCGAGTGGCCAAAGGGGACAGACTGTAAATCTGCTGCAACTTGCTTCGGTGGTTCGAATCCACCTCCGCCCATTTTAAATGCCCAGATAGCTCAGTTGGTAGAGCAGAGGACTGAAAATCCTCGTGTCACTGGTTCGATTCCGGTTCTGGGCATTTTTTCTATTTTAGGAATAATAGTTATGGTGGGAGAGTATACTGTAACTAGAGGGGCGAGGTTGAAGGTACTGGAGGGAATTAGTCCGAGGTATTATGAAGCTTCGCTTCATAATCGCCGTTTACACGGCGATTCAAAAAGCCAACATCAAAAACTCTTATGTGAGCAAGCTCCCAACGAGTTTTAGATATTGTCTTTTTGTATCTCTCATGTTTATTCGCGGGTGTAGTTCAATGGTAGAACACCAGCCTTCCAAGCTGGATACGTGGGTTCGATTCCCATCACCCGCTGTTTTGTTTTTATTCGAAAAGAGTTCTATTTTTTCGCAAATTCTGAATCAATCTAAAATTCAAGGCATCTCGCCAAGGGTATTCAGAAAAGAAAACAAATGAAATAAATATTCGAGAAGCAGCGTTTTAGTGCCTGCACACCATTGATGGGGGTTCTTTATCTTTTTATAATGAAATTGCCAGCGTCTGCTTATTCGAATCATAAAGAAAGGAGAGCTGTGATTGGGACTTTCGGATGGGGCACTCGGACGATATATGGAAGATGATGCACGGTTTGCAGATTTATTAAACGGGTATTTTTTTCATGGGCGTCAAATTGTAAAAGCAGAGGATATAAAAGAACGAGACCCAAGAGTGTCTGGAAAAAGCAAAAGAAAAAGTGTGCAGAGAAAACTAAAGACAATTTATTATCAAAAAACAAGAGATATTGTTCGAAGAGTGATTTACGGGATAGGTGTTTCTGTAGTTGGATTGGAGTACCAGGCAATGATTCATTATGGAATGCCTGTACGGACAATGATTGAGGATTCACTGGAGTATGGAAGGCAATTCAGTGAAATTCAGAGACGACACAGAAATGCGCAGGATTTAAAGAAACCTGCCGAGTATGTAGGACAGTTTTCAGTGGAAGATCGGCTGATACCAGCGACATCAATTGTGCTGTATTTTGGTAAAGAGGAGTGGGATGGTCCGAGAGATTTGTTAGATGTCCTAAAGATGGAAGGAATACCCGATGAAATCAGGAGCATGATTCATGGATATCCGTTGAATCTTTTGGAGGTCAGGAAGTTTAAGAGCATTGACTACTTTGTCACAGATTTGCGAGAAGTATTTGGCATTATACAAAACTCAGACGAGCCGGAACAAATGAAGAAGTTTGCGAAGGAGAATGAAGAAAGGCTAAGTAATTTGGCAGAAGATGCATTCGATGTGATTTCTGCAATAACCGGAAATGAAGAATTGATAGAAAGGAAAGGTGAACTTATGAAGGGTGAGAGAGTGAATTTAGGCAAAGTTTGGAAAGACTGGTCGGATGAAGAGCGGAAAAAAGGAGAAAAAGAAAAAGCAAAAACAGTTGCAGGCAATGCTTTTCGCCTGGGAATTGAAGTGGAAAAAGTTGCGGCGCTTTGCGAAGAGAGCGTGGAGAATGTTAAGGAATGGTTCCAGGAATGGGATTTTGCGCGAGCAAATGTGAGTGATGAATAGTAGATTGTCTTGACTACAACTTCATATAACAATATAATATGAATCAACAAGACAGCACACCAAGGAGGCGCCCGGAATGGACTTGAATTTGTATCTGAAACAATTAGAGGAACTGGTAAATATCGACAGTGGTTCTCACAATGCAGTCGGAATTAACTGTGTAGCGGACCGGTTGGAGTCCTGGTATCGGGAGCTGGGATGGAATGTAGAGTCGATTTTTGTTGGCGAGGAGACCGGAAGAGTTCTCCTGATCACGAATCGCCCGGCGGACCATTATGATGTGATGTACGTGGGACATATGGACACGGTTTTTCCGGACGGAACCGCGGCGGCGAGACCGTTTCGTATGGACGGAGAAAACTATTACGGCCCGGGCGTGGGTGACATGAAGAACGGCGATGTTGCCATGTACCATATCGCGGCGAACCTTCCGAAGGAAGTGAATGACAAGCTGAACATCGCCATGGTCTACAATCCGGATGAGGAGATCGGCTCGGTATATTCAAAGGGAGTACTGGATTCGATCGGAAGGAAGGCAGCCCATATTTTCGTTATGGAATCGGCTGGACAAAAGGGCGCGCGTCATTGTTTCGCAAGAAAAGGTTCTCTCTGTTATGATATCGAGTTTCATGGTCAGGCGGCCCATGCTGGATTTATGTTTGAGGTGCCTAATGCCTCTGCGGTGCTTGAGATGGGCAACTATATCGTGAAGCTGATGGGCTTGGCAAGTAAGGACGAGGATACCACAGTGAATGTGGGTGTGGCAAACGGCGGCACGGCGAGAAACGTGGTGGCAGACTATGCGAAGCTCAGTGTGGAGATGCGGTTTAAGAAGGAGTCGGAGTACAAGCGCCTGAAAGCGGCCGTTCATGAAATGGTCGGGGGTGCGCCTTTCGTGGAAGGCGTGAAAGCAGAGATCGCGATGGAGCGGGAGACGGCACCATTTGTAAAGACAGAAAAGGCTCTGGCATATATGGAATGCATGAAAGCGGTTGCGGAGTCTCTTGAGATTCCGTTTATGGAGAAAGACCGCGGCGGACTTTCTGATGCCAACCATCTGGCGGCGGCCAGCGATGCGATCGTAGTCGATGGCATGGGCCCGCACGGCGCGCTGGATCATAGTGAGAAAGAATATGGTTATATTGGCTCTGTGGAACCATGTGTGCGTCTGCATCTGGGACTGTTGGCTGAGCTGGCCGGCAGGAAATAAGAAGAAATGATTTTGAAAAAGGGGAACTTTCATGCTGAAACAGGATTCGATGACACCTCTCTATGTTCAGTTGATGAATGAAGTGGAGAACAGCATTAAAAATGGTGAATATAAACCGGGAGACAAGCTTCTTACGGAGTCGGAGATGGCAAAAAAATATGGAGTCAGTCTGATTACGGTGAGAAAGGCGATCGGTTCGCTGATGGAACAGGGGTTAGTGGTCCGTAAGCAGGGAAAAGGAACCTTTGTGACAAAGCCGAAGTTTGCCCGCAACATGAAAAAACTGCAGAGTTTCAGTGAAATGTGTGAGCAGATGGGGGTCACTCCGGGTGCGAAGATGCTGGTGAACCGTTTGGTCCCGGCGGAGGCGAAGATTGCTGAAGCACTTGGAATCGAGTTAGGCAGCAATGTGGTCCATATTTCCCGCCTGCGTTATGCGGATCAGGAACCGGTCCAGATCGAGACCAGTTATTTTCCGCTGAAATATGCATTTTTACTGGATGCTAAGTTTGACGATAATTCGTTGTTTGATCATCTTCGGGAGAAATCCGGAGTTCAGGTGGCAAGTTCGGAGAAAATGATCGAGCTTTGCCGCGCGACGGCGGAGGAGGCATCTCTTCTTGGGGTAAAAAAAGGCGATGCGATGTTATCGGTCCGCAGCACGGCCTATGATAAAAATGGAGAGCCAATCTATGCCGGTGCGCAGATAATCAATGGTGATCGGTTTACACTGTACGTGTATGAGACCAATGAATAGAAGTATTATTATAATAGGAAGAAACAGATTCCATCTTATGGAATGGATACCGCACTGTGAGAATGAGGTGGAGTCTGTTTGGAATTGAAAATGTCGCAGAAACCTTGAAAAATCAAGAAAAAACGAAAAAAGATGTTGACAGTTTTATTGCTCTGATATATAATAAGCATGTTCGAAAAAGAATAATTTTTATGCACGAGTGGCTCAGTGGTGGAGCATCGCCTTGCCAAGGCGAGGGCCGCGGGTTCGAATCCCGTCTCGTGCTTTATTTTTTGCCCAGAAACGTTGATTTTATCAGCATTTCTGGGCTTTTGTGTGTCTGGAAAGTTGTAGACAGTTGTAGACACTTGATTTTGTCTTCAAATGTGTCTTCAACCGCAGAAAAATCATTATAGTGCTTTGGAAATGAGAGAGTAGGTCTCTTT
>JAFUMF010000046.1 GCA_017482945.1 Lachnospiraceae bacterium | reverse complement strand
TTCAACTATGTGGATGAGGATGTCCTGGTCATCGCAGATGCTGAGCAGATCAAGCGCGTGATCAACAACATCATCGGTAATTCCTTAAAATACATGGACAAGAAAAAAGGAATCATCAACATCCGTATTCTGGATGTGGGCGATTTTGTTCAGGTGGAGATCGAGGATAACGGAAAAGGCATCGGCCAGAAAGAACTCCCATATATTTTTGACCGGTTCTATCGGACGGATTCTTCGAGAAATTCTTCCACCGGTGGCAGCGGTATCGGCCTCTCCATAGTAAAGAAGATCATTGAGGACCATGGCGGCAAGATCTGGGCGACCAGCAAGCTGGGAATCGGAACCGAGATTCACTTTGTATTAAGAAAATTGAGTGTATAACAAAGGCAGAACGAGCATTTGCGTGTAGGCGCAGCTTGGTGAAGGGACTACAGAACTGCATATAAAGGAGCAAACTATGAGCAAGATTTTAATTGTTGAAGACGAAGAGAGCATCGCGGAGCTTGAGAAAGACTATCTGGAACTTTCCGGCTTTGAAGTAGAAATCGAAAATGACGGTCACAGCGGTTTAAAACGTGCGCTGGAAGAGGATTTTGACCTGTTCATCCTGGATCTGATGCTTCCTGAGGTGGATGGTTTTGAAATCTGTAAGAAAATCCGCGAGAGCAAGAACACCCCGATCATTATGATCTCGGCAAAGAAAGACGATATTGATAAGATCCGCGGCCTCGGCCTCGGAGCAGATGACTACATTACAAAACCGTTCAGCCCAAGTGAGATGGTTGCACGTGTAAAAGCACATATGTCCCGCTACGAGCGTCTGATCGGCAGCGGAATGCCGGTCAACGATATTATCGAGATCCGCGGCCTGAAGATCGATAAGACCGCACGCCGTGTCTATGTGAACGGCGAAGAGAAGAATTTCACAACAAAGGAATTCGACCTTCTCACATTCCTCGCGCAGAACCCGAACCATGTATATACGAAGGAGGAGCTGTTCTCCAAAATCTGGGACATGGAGTCCATCGGTGACATCGCGACGGTAACCGTGCATATTAAGAAGATCCGCGAGAAGATTGAACTGAATACCGCGAAACCGCAGTATATCGAGACGATCTGGGGCGTGGGCTACCGTTTCAAGGTTTAGCTTATGACCAATGGATGGCGAGAGAAATATCGGTAAAAGTTTATGAAGAGCTTGAGAGCAGGAAACATGCAGTTAGAAGGGTTTCCTGCTCTTTACTTATTGAAGTAAAAATGGGTCGAGACATAATTAATTTCGTTCTTTTTTGGAAAGAGATGGTGTGCTTGACAAAAAGATATCAAAGTGGTATTGTGTTTCTTGTTGTTGGTTATGAGAATGAATCATACTAGGA
Organism: Lachnospiraceae bacterium; assembly: GCA_017482945.1. Taxonomy (GTDB): domain Bacteria; phylum Bacillota; class Clostridia; order Lachnospirales; family Lachnospiraceae; genus Pilosibacter. The sequence goes on along the minus strand of JAFUMF010000046.1, from coordinate 23,920 downwards.
GAGAAAGATAGGAAATGAACAAGAAAGTATTATTGCAGGAAACAGAACTTTTCGTTCTGGATATGGATGGAACTTTTTACCTTGATAACGATATTCTTGATGGTTCTCTGGAGTTTTTAGAGCAGGTAAAACGCCTTGGAAAACGCTTTGTGTTCTTCACAAACAACTCTTCCAAATCTCCGAAGACATATATGGACAAACTTGCAAAGATGAATTGCTTGATCGAGCGCGACCAGCTGATCACTTCCGGCGATGTAATGATCCACTATCTGAAGGAGAATCATCCGGGCAGATCCGTATATTTGGTGGGAACTCCGGATCTGGAGGAAAACTTCAGAGAAAACGGAATCCTTCTGACAGAGGGACAGCCGGATCTGGTAGTCATTGGCTTCGATCTGACACTGACATATGAGAAACTGATGAAGGCCTGCCTTTATATCAGAAACGGTGCTGAATTCCTTGCAACACATCTGGACATCAACTGTCCGACAAAGGACGGCTTTATTCCGGACTGTGGTTCCATGTGCGCAGCAATCGCTCTTTCCACAGGCAAACAGCCGAAATATGTCGGCAAGCCGTTCAAAGAGACGGTGGACATGGTTCTCGCTGCGACTGGTGCGGAGCTGGAAAAGGTCGCATTCGTAGGCGACCGCCTGTATACAGATGTAAAGACCGGCGTGGCAAACGGTGCCCGCGGCGTGCTTGTGCTGAGTGGTGAGACAAAAATCGAGGATGTTGCCATTTCCGACACTGCACCGGATGCGGTTTTCGGCGGACTGAAAGATATGGCTGAGATGATGAAAGAACTGTAAATGGAAACAGAAGGACCCTAATACCGGAGGAAAAACTTTGGCAGGGGTCCTTTTTGATTCGCTGCGATAACATGCTTGACATTGCCCAGACAGAGGATTAAACTATAATTTGGATAAAAATATTAAGCAAAGGAAGAAGATTGTCATGAAGTATAAGACAAGATTTTTGGCATTTTTTGTATGTATGATTATTTTCAATCTGGCTGCAAACTTTGCCCATCCGGTAACTCCGACCGTAATCCAGGACCTGAATCTTCACGATTATATGTTTGGTGTAGCGCTGGCGGTTATGTTGATGACGAACTTTTTGATGTCACCGTTCTGGGGAAAGATCAATAATTACATTTCCTCAAAATTATCGCTTTTGATCTGCTGCTGTGGCTATGGTATCGCTCAGGTATGGTTCGCATATGCGACAACAGAGCTGATGATCATTTTAGCCCGCATGTTCGCAGGCCTTTTTACCGGCGGCGTGTTTGTAAGCTTCTTAACTTACATAGTAAATGTTTCCAAGCCGGAGGATCAGGCGAAGTATCTGACTTATAGCGCAACGATTCAGAGCGTGGCATCTGCATTTGGATATATGATCGGCGGTTTTATTGGTGAATATTCTGTAAAAGCCGCGTTCATGGTACAGGCAGTAACCTTGTTTGCAGTTGCAGTATTGTTTTATCTCGTTTGCCAGTCCGACGCTCCGGAGGGCGTGAAAATTTCCGGAAAACAGCTGGCGAAGGAAGCGAACCCGTTCCAGGCATTTATGGACAGCCGCAAGTTCATGACAATTGCGTTTGCGATGTTATTTGCGGTGAATATTCTGATCAACTTCGGCAACACCGGATTTGACCAGGCATTTAACTATTATCTGAAGGATCAGCTGAGCCTGACTTCTTCCTATAACGGAATTATCAAGGCGGCAGTAGGTCTGGTGTCCTTCGTGTCCAATATGACGCTTTGTATCTGGATCATCAACAAGACCAATACAAAGAAATCCATGGTAGTGCTCGTGGGAGTATGTACGTTATCTGCCATCGGAACTCTGATCTCTCCGAATATCGGCCTGTTCATCGCGTTCAGTGTGCTTGTGTATGCAGGATACTCTGTGAGTCTTCCGGTGCTTCAGGACATGGTCGCAAAGATGGCAGACCCGGCGCAGAAGAACCTTGTTATGGGCTTTTATAACGCGACAAAATCTCTGGGAAGTATTGCAGGTTCCCTGACCGCAGGATTTATTTACTCCGTAAACGCAAAACTTCCGTTCGCATGTACCGCAGTGATCTACGGTGTGGGCGTTCTGGCGGCAGTTGGATACATGTGCTACAAGAACAACGACTCCAGAGCCTAAAAACAGGAAGTTAGATTTGTACAAAGGAAATGAGTATGAAATACAAGACAAGATTTGCTGCATATTTTGCTGCAATGATTTTATTTAATATGGCGGCAAGCTTCGCCCATCCGGTGACTCCGACGATCATTCAGGATCAGAACATGCACGACTACATGTTCGGCGTGGCACTTGGCGTTATGTTGATCACAAACTTTTTAATGTCACCGTTCTGGGGAAAGATCAATGTTTACATTTCCTCCAGAAGCACCTTTTTGATTGGTTGCCTCGGATATGCCGTTGCGCAGTTATGGTTTGCCTATTCAACAACGGAGCTGATGGTCATTCTGGCCCGCATGTTTGCCGGATTATTTACCGGCGGTATTTATGTAAGCTTCCTGACTTACATCGTAAATATTGCGAAGCCGGAAGATCAGGCGAAATATCTGACCTATAACGCGACTATCCAGAGCGTGGGAAGTGCGTTTGGCTACATGGTCGGCGGTTTCCTCGGCGAGTTTTCCGTAAGAGGAACGTTCCTGATCCAGGTGGCATGTATTTTGATTTCTGGTATTGCCTTCTACTTTATCTGCCTTCCGGATGCGACAGAAGGTGCGAAGATCAGTGGCAGACAGCTGGCGAAGGAGGCAAATCCGTTCCAGGCATTCTTGGACTGCAGATTGTTCATGAGCGTGGCATTTGCGATGCTGTTTGCGGTGAACATCCTCATCAACTTTGCCAATACCGGCTTCGACCAGGCATTTAACTATTATCTGAAAGATCAGCTTGGACTGACCTCTTCCTATAATGGAATTATCAAGGCGGCGGTTGGCCTGATTTCTTTCGTATCCAACATGACGATCTGTATCTGGATCATGAACAAGACGGATGTGAAGAAATCCATGACGGTACTGGTTGCTGTCTGTGCGGCAGCTGCTCTGGGAACTACGGTTTTCGGCAACATCGGCATCTTTCTGGTGTTTGGTGTACTGGTTTACGCAGGATATTCTGTCAGCCTTCCGGTCATCCAGAATATGGTCGCTGACCAGGCGGATCCGGCACAGAAGAATCTGGTCATGGGATTTTACAATGCAACGAAGTCACTGGGAAGTATTGCAGGTTCCTTTATTGCAGGTGGAATTTACGCAGTAAATGCGAAACTGCCGTTTGCGATCACATTCGTGATTTATGCGCTGGGCACTGTGGCGGCATTCGGCTATATGGTTTACAGAAAAGATAAGAGAGCATAACCGGTGACTGGAAAAATGTGGCAGGTTTGGAAAGTATCCTGCTTGACAGAATTTCTGATAACTGTTATAGTATCATACGGATTTAAGGGGAAGATTCGGGAGAGAACCTGGATCTTCTCTTTTTCTGTTTTTTGAGAGATTCTTCTGGCTGTCCCGCGGGGATATGCCGAGTAAGAGATTGGAACGGACGGGTCTGCAAAGTGCGTGGCCGGTCATAAATGAGAAAGGAATATAGATGGAAGCAGTAAGATTTGAAGAATTAAATTTAGATCCGCGTATCATGCGCGCGGTCACAGACATGGGATTCGAGGCAGCATCCCCGATCCAGGCACAGGCGATCCCGGTGCAGATGGCTGAGAAAGATATGATCGGCCAGGCGCAGACCGGTACCGGTAAGACAGCGGCTTTCGGTATCCCAATGTTACAGAAGATCGATCCAGACAATCGGAAAACGCAGGCGATCATCCTCTGCCCGACCAGAGAGCTGGCGATCCAGGTGGCAGAAGAGCTCCGCAGACTGGCAAAGTACATGTCCGGTATCAAAGTTCTTCCGGTGTACGGTGGTCAGGAGATCATCAAGCAGATCCGCTCCTTAAAAGGCGGTGTCCAGATCATCGTCGGAACTCCGGGCCGTGTCATGGACCACATGAGAAGAAAGACCATCCGCACAGATGAGATTCATACAGTCGTTCTGGATGAGGCCGATGAGATGCTGAACATGGGCTTTTTGGAGGACATGGAGACGATCCTTGGTGAGATGCCAAAGGAGCGCCAGACCGTCATGTTCTCTGCGACCATGCCGAGAGAGATCGCCGAGATCGCAAGAAAGTTCCAGAAAGATCCAGAGATGGTGAAGGTCGTTAAGAAGGAGCTGACAGTTCCGGAAGTGACCCAGTACTACTATGAAGTAAAACCGAGAAATAAAGTGGAGGTTATGTGCCGTCTTCTTGATATGTACTCTCCGAAACTCTCTGTCGTGTTCTGTAACACGAAAAACCAGGTCGATGAGCTGGTGCAGGCACTGCAGGGCCGCGGTTACTTCGCAGAAGGTCTCCACGGCGATTTAAAGCAGGAGCAGCGTGACCGTGTCATGGACAGCTTCCGAAACGGTGCTACGGAGATCCTGGTGGCTACAGATGTGGCTGCCCGCGGTATTGACGTGGACGATGTGGAGGCAGTGTTCAACTTCGATATTCCGCAGGATAATGAGTATTATGTACACAGAATCGGCCGTACCGGCCGTGCTGGCCGCGTGGGCCGTGCGTTCAGTCTGGCTGTGGGAAGCGAAGTCTATAAGCTCCGTGATATTCAGAGATTCTGTAAGACCAAGATCATTCCGCAGGCAATTCCGTCGTTGAATGACGTAACTGCGATCAAGGCAGAGAAGATTCTTGATGAGGTAAAAGAAATTATCGAGAACGGCGAGCTGGAGCGCATGACGAGAATCGTCGAGAAACGTCTTCTTGCCGAGGACTACACATCCATGGAGCTGGCAGCCGCATTCCTTAAGATGAACATGGGCGACGCTTACGAGGATATCGCGGACGAAGGAAGGCCGGTGCGAGATCTGGATGATTTAGAAAGACGCGGAGGCAGAGATTTCCGTGGTGGCCGTGATGGCCGTGGCGGCCGTGACAGCAGAGGACGTGGAAGAGGACGTGACCGTTACGACGACCTGGACGATTACATCGACCGCAAGACTGCAAGAAGCGGCGGCATGACAAGACTGTTCATCAATCTTGGAAAGAACCAGAACATCAAGCCGGGTGACATCGTTGGCGCGATCGCCGGCGAGACGGGAATGCCGGGCAAGCTGATCGGAAGCATTGATATGTACGATAAATACACATTTGTAGAAGTTCCGAAGGCGCAGGCAGATATCGTGCTGGATGCCATGAACCGGGCGAAGATCAAAGGTAAGAACGTGCATGTAGAGAAAGCGAATAAGAGATAGAAGAAAAGAGGATGTCCAAATCGGGCATCCTCTTTCGTATTCCACGCCAAATCAGGCGCGGTCCATATGCAAGTATGTATTATTTCATGATCTTTCTGAACAGAGCGATGAAATCTTCGATTGTAGCATCCTTCGGGTTGCCCGGTGCGCATGCATCGTTGAATGCGGACTCAGCGAGGAACGGAAGATCCTCTTCCTTAAGTGCCTCGAGAACTGTCGGGATTCCTACGTCGATGGAGAGCTGCTGAACTGCATCGATCGCTGCTTTTCTGTACTCTTCTACGGACATCTCGTCAACGCCCTTAACGCCCATTACTCTAGCGATTTCACGATATTTCTCGCCTGTGCACTCCTGGTTGAATTCCATAACGATCGGGAGCATCATAGCACATGCAACACCGTGCGGTGTGTCATAAACTGCGCCGAGTGTGTGAGCCATGGAGTGAGCGATACCAAGACCTACGTTGGAGAAGCCCATACCAGCGATGTACTGGCCGAGAGCCATGTCTTCACGTCCCTTTGGTGTGTTAGCAACTGCATCACGGAGAGATCTGCCGATGATTTCGATTGCTTTTAAGTGGAACATATCTGTCATTTCCCAAGCGCCCTTAGTTGTGTAACCTTCGATCGCATGAGTTAAAGCGTCCATACCTGTGGAAGCTGTTAAGCCCTTCGGCATAGAAGCCATCATTTCCGGATCTACAACTGCGATGATCGGCATGTCGTGCGGGTCAACGCAAACGAATTTACGTTTTTTCTCAACATCTGTGATAACGTAGTTGATCGTAACTTCTGCAGCTGTACCAGCTGTTGTCGGAACTGCGATGATCGGTACGCACGGTTTTGTTGTCGGAGCTACGCCCTCAAGGCTTCTAACATCCTCGAACTCCGGGTTAGCGATGATGATACCGATCGCTTTTGCTGTATCCATAGAGGAACCGCCGCCGATTGCTACGATATAGTCAGCACCGGATGCCTTGAATGCAGCAACACCAGTCTGTACGTTTTCGATTGTCGGGTTCGGTTTGATGTTGGAGTAGATTTCATAATCTAAGCCGTTTGCTGCTAAGAGATCTGTAACCTTTGTGGATACGTTGAATTTGATCAGATCCGGGTCAGAACATACGAAAGCTTTTGCAAAGCCATGAGCCTTAGCTTCGTTTACGATCTCAGCGATAGCGCCCGCGCCATGATAAGAAGTCTGGTTTAACATGATTCTGTTTGCCATAACAAATCCTCCCTGTTTTGGAAATAAAAATAGTTTGCTCAAATCGTTAATATTATATCATACTATGGATAAAAAGGAAATAAAAAACTGGTATTTTCCATGAAAAATAATGCAAAATACGGCAGATATTCGGATGGTGCCGCTGTGATCATTTAAATATTAAAAGTTTAAAACGTTAAATAACTAATTGTTTGGCCGTGAAGTTGAAATGTTGTGCAAAATGTATAAGGGATATTGAAAAAAACGGGAAATAAGAGGAAAAAATAAACGAAAAAATCTGACAAAAAGTTTGAATTATATTGACCACTGGAGGAAACACAGGTATAGTAAAAGTATAAATAATACCCATCGTTTAAGCAGTATTTTGGGGATAAAGAAGTCTGATCATTTTGAAGATACTTTACCGCAAAGAGAAATGGAGGACAAAAATGAACGAAAAGAAACTAATGGTTGTTGATGGTAATGAAGCAGCGGCATATGTGTCGTATGCTTTTTCGGAGGTAGCAGCAATTTATCCGATCACACCATCATCTCCGATGGCGGAAAAGACAGATGAATGGTCAGCCAATGGACGAAAAAATCTGTTTGGACAGACGGTTTCTCTGGTGGAAATGCAGTCAGAAGCAGGCGCGATCGGCGCAGTCCATGGAGCACTGGAGGCAGGATCGTTGGCAACATCGTTTACTTCTTCACAGGGTCTGATGCTGATGATTCCTGTGCTGCACCGCATCAGCGGAACAAAACAGCCGGCGGTATTGCATGTGGCATCCCGCACGGTCGGTACTCATGCCATGTCCATTTTTGGTGATCACAGTGATGTTATGAACTGCCGCCAGACCGGTTTTGCCATGTTGTCGACCGGAAGTGTGCAGGAGGTCATGGATCTGGCTGGCGTGGCTCATCTGGCGGCAATAAAAGGTCGTATTCCGTTTATGCACTTCTTTGATGGTTTTCGTACTTCTCATGAAATTCAGAAAATTCGTGCCATTCCCTATGATGAATTTGGAAAACTGCTGGATTGGGATGCAGTGGACGCATTCCGCAAGTCCGCGTTAAATCCGGAACATCCGACTCTGCGTAATACTGTTCAAAACCCGGATGTTTACTTCCAGTTCCGCGAGGCTAATAATCGTTTCTACGATGAGCTTCCGGCAATCGTGGAAGACTATATGGAGAAAATAAATGAAATTACAGGAGAGGATTATCATCTCTTTAATTATTATGGAGCACCGGATGCGACCCGCGTGATCGTGGCAATGGGTTCTGTCAGCGGTACAGCCAGAGAAGTGGTGAACTATTTGAATGCTGGCGGAGAGAAGGTCGGCTATCTTCAGGTACACCTGTTCAATCCATTTTCTGTGGAGCATTTCCTTAAGGCACTGCCGGAGACGGTTGAAAAAATCGCGGTTCTGGATCGCTGTAAAGAAATGGGTGCAGTCGGAGATCCGCTGTATCTTTCTGTTTATGCGGCATTTGCCAATCGTGAATCGGTGCCTTACATTTGCGGCGGCAGATACGGCCTTTCTTCCAAAGATACGACACCGGCACAGATCAAAGCCGTGTTTGACCATCTGCTTTTGGACAAGCCGCGGAATGGTTTTACAGTGGGAATTGAGGATGATGTTACATACCGTTCTCTGCCGGTGGGAGAAAATCTGCCGTTAGAGCATAAGAAACTGGTGAGCTGTAAATTCTGGGGTCTTGGCAGTGACGGAACAGTCGGAGCGAACAAAAATTCCATCAAGATCATTGGAAATAACACGGATATGTATACACAGGCGTATTTTGAATACGATACGAAGAAATCGTTCGGTATTACCAAAAGCCATCTGCGTTTTGGTGACGAACCGATCCTGGGTTCCTATCTGGTGAAAGAGGCTGATTTTATCGCCTGCCATAATCAGTCCTTCCTAAATAAATACGATATTATTTCAGAGCTAAAGACGGGCGGTACATTATTGCTGAATTGTGGTTGGAAGAGCGAAGAACTGGAAGACTATCTGCCGGCAGAGGTGAAACGGGGACTGGCAGAAAAGAATGCAAAACTGTATATCATTGATGCCAATACCATTGCCAGAGAGCTTGGACTTGGAAATCACGCGAGCATGGTCTTACAGTCTGCCTTCTTTAAATTGGCCAATATCATCCCGATCGAAGATGCAGTCCTTTTCATGAAGAGTGCGGCAGAAAAGACCTTTGGCAAAAAAGGCGAGAATGTTGTTCGGATGAATCTGGCAGCGATCGATCAGGGAATTGATTCTGTGATCGAAGTAAAAATTCCGGAAGAGTGGAAGCATTGTGTTGATCCGGCGGAAGAGAAAGCAGAAGCACCGGTACCGGAATTTATTGAGAAAATCCTTGTACCATGTAATGCTCAGAAAGGAGATTTACTGCCTGTTTCCACCTTTATCGGCTATGAAGACGGTACGATGCCGATGGGTACGACTGCGTTCGAAAAGAGAGGAATCGCCACTCAGATCCCGGTATGGAACAGCGAAGCCTGCATTCAGTGTAACCGCTGCTCCTATGTCTGTCCACATGCAGTCATCCGTCCATATTTGTTAAATGAACAGGAGACAGAGAATGCACCGGAAGGTTTCGTGACAGTCCCGGCCAAAGGTGCCAGCGGATATCAGTTCTCTCTGCAGATCAGTGAAATGGATTGTACCGGCTGCGGCAGCTGCGAGGCATCCTGTCCGATGGGCGGAAAAGCGCTGAAGATGCAGAGGGTGGAAAGAGAGCTTTCGGTGACTCCGGAGTGGAAGTATGGTCTCACAATTCGTGATAAGGAAGTATTTAAGACCAATTCTGTAAAAGGCAGCCAGTTTAAGCAGCCGTTATGTGAATTCTCCGGTGCATGTGCCGGATGTGGAGAAACACCGTATGCAAAACTTCTGACACAGCTTTATGGTGATCGTATGTATTGGGCAAATGCGACCGGCTGTTCCCAGGCGTGGGGAGCGGCAATGCCTTCGATTCCTTATACGGTCAATCATGATGGATATGGACCGGCATGGAGTAACTCCCTGTTTGAAAACAATGCAGAATTCAGTTTGGGAATGTTACTTTCTATGAAGCAGCAGAGATCCAAAATGCGCGGCTGGGTAGAAGAGCTTAAGACTCAGGAACCGGGGCTGGAGGAAAGCATCGAGAACTGGTTACATACATTTAACGATATCCATGCATCAAAGCCGGCGTCAGACAAACTTCTGGAGGTTCTGAATCATATGGATTTATCAGGACGTGCAGGAGAACTGAAACAGCTGATCCTTCAGAATAAAGATCAGTTATCGAAAAAGACGGTATGGATGTTCGGCGGTGACGGATGGGCATACGATATCGGTTATGGTGGTCTGGATCATGTGGTCGCATCAGGAGAAGACATCAATATCTTTGTCATTGATACGGAAGTTTATTCCAATACCGGCGGACAGAGCAGTAAGGCAACTCCGCTGGGAGCCGTAGCGCAGTTCCAGGCAGCCGGAAAGAAGACAACGAAAAAAGATCTGGGCCGCATGATGATGGCTTATGGCAATTGTTATGTTGCCAGTGTGGCGATGGGAGCTGACCAAAATCAGCTTATTAAGGCGATTACAGAAGCGGAAGCATTTCCTGGTCCGTCTGTAATTGTTGCGTATGCGCCATGCATTAATCATGGAATCAAGGCTGGAATGAATCAGGTGCAGGACGAGATGAAGCGGGCAGTAGAAGCTGGATATTGGTCCTTGTATCGGTATGACCCGTCTAAAGAAAGTCATCCGTTCATGTTAGATTCCAAGGAGCCGACCATTGGGTACCAGGAATTTTTGGATGGTGAGGTCCGCTATGCATCCCTTCGCAGGACATTCCCTGAAAATGCAGAAAAATATTTTGCACAGGCAGAAGAAATGGCGAAAAAACGTTACAATGAATATAAGAGAATGTCAGATCAGGAGTAATGGTATGGATTATTCACAGGAATATAAAAAGAAAGTGCTGACGGCTTCCGATGCCGCCGCACTGGTAAAAAGTGGTGACTGGGTGGACCTTGGAATGATTTCCAATATACCGCCGTTGTTTGAACAGGCGCTGGCAAAACGAAAAGAAGAGCTGTTTGATGTGAAAGTCCGTGGAGGAATGTTGCTCCAGCCGTTGAAAATGATCGAAGCGGATCCGTCCGGAGAACATTTCGTATATAACAGCTGGCACCTGAGCGGCATTGAACGAAAGTATGCAGATCAGGGGCTGTGCCATTATATACCGATGAATTACAGCAGCCAGCCGAAATTTTATCGGGACTTTCTGACCGTAAATATCGCCTGTGTCTGTGTAACACCAATGGACAAGAACGGATATTTTAACTTGTCTCTGACCAATTCTTCCACCAGAGCCATGCTGGAAAAGGCAGACATCGTGATTGTTGAAGTTCATGAATATTTGCCATGGGCATGCGGCGGGCAGAGCGAGTGTATCCATATTTCGCAGGTAGATCATATTATTGAAGGTGAGCATCAGCCGTTTCCAACATTGCCGGAAAGTCAGCCAACAGCAGAAGATGAGGCAATTGCGGCATTGATCAGCCCGAGAATTAAGGATGGCTCCGTTCTTCAGCTCGGTATCGGAGGAACTCCTAACGCAGTGGGAAAACTGATCGCGAAATCAGATGTAAAGGATCTGGGAATGCACACAGAAATGCTCTGTGATGCTTATCTGGAACTGTTTAAGGCGGGAAAGTTGACAAACAGAAGTAAGAAATTTGACCGTTATAAAGGTGTTTGGAGTTTTTGTCTGGGAAGTCAGGAGCTTTATGACTGGGTGGATCATAATCCGGGGCTTGCCAGCTGCCCGGTAGACTATACCAATGCCCCGAAGATTGTTGCGCAGCATGACAATGTTGTGGCAATTAATAACTGCCTGGAAGTGGATCTGTACGGTCAGATCTGTGCAGAGACTGTGGGAACAAGGCAAATCAGTGGAACCGGCGGTCAGCTGGATTTCCTGTATGGAGCGTTTTTATCCAATGGCGGACAGGGATTCATTTGTCTTTCTTCTACCTATAAAGATAAGAAAACAGGCCAGCTCCGGTCTCGTATCGTCCCGACCTTACAGCAGGCAGATGTGGTGACAGATCCGCGAAGCCATTCCTTTTATGTGGTTACAGAGTGGGGAATGGTAAATCTGGCAGGCTGTTCTGCCTGGGAGCGGGCTGAAAAAATCATTTCCATTGCGCATCCGCAGTTTAGAGACGAATTGATCAAAGATGCAGAAAAGCAGGGGATCTGGAGAAAATCAGCCAGAAGATAAAAAGAATCAGGTCATATAAAAAGTGCGATTCCGTGATTGGAATCGCACTTTACTATTCTGTAGATTTACTGTGCTTTGATTTCTTTCCAAAGTGCACTATACATGTCATCCGCCTCGGTTCCGAGATACTGGTAAACCTCGCAGGATTCCAGAAGCTCATCATCCGGGAATACGGATTTGTTGTTCTGTGTCTCTTCGTCTAACATCTCAAATGCACCGATGTTCGGAGTCGCGTAAGTGATGTACTCAAAGTTCTTTAACGCAATTTCCGGACGGCAGAGAAAATCGATCCATTTCTCTGCATTTTCTTTGTTCTGAGCATTGTACGGGATTACCCAGGCATCGATCCAAACATTGGAACCTTCTTCTGGGATCACATATTTCAGCTCATAATCCAGCTCGAGAAGTTCGGCTTCTTCCTGTAAGTACAGGAGCTCGCCGGAGTAGATCACGCCGACAGCAGCTTCGCCATTGAGCATTTTATCACGAACCTGGTCAACCACATATGCCTGAACCAGAGGTTTCTGATCCAAAAGAAGATTCTTCGCATCCTCAAGCTCGGTCATGTCTGTGGAGTTCAAGGAATGTCCCTGCATCTTCAGTGCGACCATGAAAGCATCACGGACACTGTCCTGCATGAGGATCTCGCCTTTGTAACGCGGATCCCAGAGATCAGACCACTTGGTCGGCGGTTCAATGCCCAGCTCCTCCAGACGCTTTGTATTGTAGATGATACCAACGGTTCCCCATGTGTAAGGAACGGAGTATTTGTTCTGCGGGTCGAAGCTCTGGGACTTCTCCAGGTAAGTCTGGTCGATATATTCCAGATTCGGAATATTCTCCAGATTCAGCTCCATGAGCAGATCATTTTCTCTCATCTTCTGGATCATATAGTCGGACGGACAGACAACATCGTACTGAACCGCACCGGCTTCGATGATCGGGTACATTTCTTCGTTGGTCTCAAACATATCGTAAGTGACCTTGATTCCGGTCTCTTCTTCGAATTGTTCAATCACGGACTCATCGATGTACTCGCCCCAGTTGTAAACATAAAGCTCGTCGGAATTGGAGTTGTCAAAATGACGGTATGTTGTATAGCTGATGCCGCACACGATGAGGAAGGAAGTTGCAACGAGGACAGCTTTGTAAAGCTTCGGGCCCCAGTTGTTCGGTTTCTTTCCGCTTGCGGCTGCAGCGGCAGCTTTTGCTTCCATCTGGGCTTTGCTCGGGGCAAAGTTTGTGATGAGAAGCAGTGCAAGTACAGTGACAAAGATCACTGTGGAAAGCGCGTACATAGACGGCTTGATTCCGCGGCGGACTTCACTGTAGATCAATGTGGACAGGGTGTTGATACCTGCGCCCTTTGTGAAGTGAGTGATGATGAAATCATCCAAGGACATGGTAAATGCCATCAAAAAGCCGGAGAGCACGCCCGGCAGAATGTCCGGGAATACTACTTTAAAGAAGGCTTCGATCGGTCCGGCGCCCAGGTCCATGGCCGCTTCGTAAGTATATTTACTTGTCTGTTTTAGTTTTGGCAGCACACTGGTCATAACGTAGGGAACGTTGAACGTGATGTGTGCAAAGAGAATCGTTTTAAATCCCAGAGAAACACCGAAGGCTACGAACATCAGCATCAGAGAGATACCGGTGACGATATCGGAGTTCAGCATCGGGATATTGTTGATTCCCATAAAAATGGTTCTCGGCAGTTTCTTCATACTGCTGATACCGATCGCAGCCGCCGTACCTAAGATCGTAGCGATCAGAGCGGACAGGAAGGCGATGATCAGAGTATTATAGAGAGCCTCCATAATGACCGGGCTTTCAAACATTTCCCGGTACCACTGGGTCGTAAAGCCACCCCACTGGGATCTGGATTTTGAGCTATTGAAGGACAGCACCATCATCACAGCGATCGGTGCGTACAGGAAGATCAGCACAAGAACCAGATAAAAATCCTGAAAAAACCGTTTTAATTTGTTCATTTAAAATGCTGTCCCCTCCCCATCACTATCGTATTTGGCGATCAGGGTCATACTGATCAGGATAAAGATCATCAGCACGATGGACAGGCCGGCACCCAGGTTCCAGTTGCTTCCCTTTGTAAATTCCTGCTCGATGACGTTACCGATCAGGAGGATCTTACCGCCGCCGAGGAGGTTGGAAATAACGAAGGTAGTGAGGGCCGGTACGAATACCATAGTAATGCCGCTGATAATACCCGGGACACTGAGCGGCAGCATGATCTTCGAAAATACCTGGAAGGAATCTGCGCCCAGATCTCTGGCAGCATTGATCACGTTGTTGTCGATCTTTGCCAGCACATTATAAATTGGAAGGATCATAAACGGTAGGTAGTTGTAGACCATACCTAAAATGATCGCAGCCGGGGTGTTAATAATTGAAAGAGTCGGCAGGTGCAGGAAAGAAAGGATGGAGTTGATGACACCATTCTTTTCCAGTAACGTCTGCCATGCCATGGTTCTCAGAAGGAAATTCATCCACATCGGGAGAATGAAGATGAAAACAACAAAACTTCCGGTACCGATGTTGCGAGTCCTTAAGATCATTGCCAGCGGATACGCGATCAAAAGGCAGATGATCGTGCTGACAACGGAGTAGGCGAGGGAAAGCAGGAGTGCTTTCATATGGTCCTCGGCCATGATCGCCATAACGTTCGCAAACGTAAAGGTACCGCTGCGGTCAGTAAGACCGTAGTAGAAAACCATAAGCAGCGGGATCACGGTGAATCCCACCATCCATATAATATATGGAAATGATAAAACCTGTTTTGCGTTTTTATTCATTGACTCCTACGGCCTCCTCGTCCTCAGATGCCGGTTTATTCATGATCTGGATATCGAAGGGATCCACATGAATTCCGACTTTCTTGCCGACAGGGAACATATCCGTACTATGGACGAGCCATTCAAAGCCGTCCGGGGTCGTGACTTCCATTTCATAGTGAACACCTTTGAAGATCAGGTGTGTGACAACGCCTTCCAGGGTGCCTTTTTCCGGCTCCACAAGGTCGATGTCTTCCGGACGAATAACTACGTCAACCGGAGTATTATTTCCGAAACCTTTATCGACGCAGGCAAATTTCGCGCCGAAGATCTCAACCAGCTCATCGTGGAGCATAATGCCCGGTACAATATTACTTTCGCCGATGAAGTCGGCAACGAAAGCATTTTCCGGCTCGTTGTAGATCTGTTCCGGAGTACCCATCTGCTGGATATAGCCCTGGTTCATGACAACGATCGTGTCGGACATTGTGAGGGCTTCTTCCTGGTCATGGGTAACGTAAACAAAGGTAATGCCCAGCTCATTTTTCAGGCGGATCAGTTCATACTGCATGTCCTGTCTGAGCTTTAAGTCCAGAGCACCCAGGGGTTCATCCAGAAGCAAAAGCTTCGGTTCATTTACGATAGCTCTGGCGATGGCGATACGCTGCTGCTGGCCGCCGCTGAGCAGCTCCACGCTGCGGTTCTCATATCCGTCAAGGTTTACCAGTTTGAGTGCATACTTAATTTTGTCATTGATATAATCTTTTGATTTCCCCTTGATCTTGAGGCCGAAAGCGATGTTTTCAGCAATAGTCATATGCGTAAACAGCGCGTATTTCTGGAACACTGTGTTTAACTGCCGCTTATTAGGCGGCATACGCGTTATGTCCTCTCCATTGAAGATGACTTTTCCCTGATCCGGCATTGTAAAACCGCCGATGATCCTGAGAGTCGTACTCTTTCCGCAGCCGCTTGGGCCTAAAAGAGTCACGAAAGAGTTTTCCTTTACGGAAAGGTTCAAGTCATCCAGAATAAGCTCTCCGTCAAAACTCTTAGAAATATTTACCAAATCAATCAATGGCTGACTCATGGCTTTGTCCTCCTGTATCAGAATTCGTTGTCATCTCCCTCCTGAGTATAAAAAAGGCGAGAAAACGACAAATACTATCTTCTATTTAATCATGGTTTGCCCCCATTGTAAATAGATTTCTCAGATATTTTATTAGAAAATTTCTGTTAACAAACGGTAGATTCTATGATAAAATGAAAGCCAGCTGCAGGTGTATTTTTGGCGGCTGCAGCGGTGAAAAAGTGTGAAATTTGAGGGAGGAAAACGACCTATGACAGGAAAATATATGGCTTATGTAGGGTCTTATTCTTATACCGGAAAAGCAAAGGGAATTACGGTGTATGATGTGGACGTGGAAAAGGGACAGTTTATCTACCGCTGCGAAGTTGAAGTGGACAACTCCTCCTATCTTAAGGCATCCAACAGTGGCAAAATGCTGTATTCAATCGCGGATGAAGGTGTTGTGGCGTTCAAGATTCTCCAGAACGGAAGTCTTGCCCGCGTAAACAGCATCAATATCAAAGGCATGCGCGGCTGCCACATTTCCATTAGTCCGGATGACAGTTACATATTTATTTCCGGATACCATGACGGAAAGATCACAGTAGTAAAATTAAACGAAGACGGTTCCGTAGGAAAGATTACGGATGGCGTGTTCCACAAAGGTCTTGGCAGTGTTGCAGAGCGTAACTTCCGCCCGCATGTAAACTGCAGCCATCTGACACCGGACGGAAAATATCTGATGGTGGCAGATGTTGGAATCGACCAGATCAAGGTCTATCGTTTTGATAAAGCGGAAGGAAAGATCACTCTGGTGGATACGGTCCGCAGCGAGCGCGAGTCCGGACCGAGACATTTTGTATTCAGCAGTGATGGAAAGTTTTTCTATGTGGTTCATGAATTAAAGAATACGATCGATGTGTACTCTTATAAGAGCGGAGACAGAACACCGCATGTGGAGAAGGTTCAGACCATCGCGACAACAGGAGAGGATCCGGACCAGCTGACTGCGGCCTGCGCGATTCGGTTTGCGCCGGGCGAGAATTATCTGTTCTGCAGCAACGCGGGAGACAATTCTGTGTCCATGTATGAGAGAGATACGGAGACCGGCATGCTGGAGCTTAAGTTCTGTCTGCCGATCAGCGGCGATTATCCGAAGGATATTGCGATCTTCCCGGATATGGAGCACCTGGCGTCCATCAACCACGGCGGCAGCATTTCTCTGTTCCATGTGGATTATGAGAAGAGCCTGCTTGTGATGAGCGGCCGGACTGTGAGAGTCAATGAGCCGAACTGTTGTGAAATCGTGAAGATTGGAGAATAAGAATGGCAGCAGGATCAACAATAGGAACATTATTTAAAATAACAACATGGGGCGAGTCCCATGGAAAAGCCATCGGTGTTGTGGTCGATGGTTGTCCGGCCGGACTTGAGCTTTGTGAGGCAGATATCCAGAAGCTCTTAGACCGGAGAAAACCGGGCCAGAGCAAATTTACGACCCAGAGAAGCGAGGGAGATGAAGTAGAAATCCTTTCCGGCGTTTTTGAGGGGAAGACAACGGGAACACCGATCTCCATGGTGGTCTGGAATAAGGATCAGAGGTCGAAGGATTACTCACTGATCGCAAGCTGTTACAGACCGGGCCATGCGGATTATACCTTTGACGAGAAGTTTGGATTCCGCGATTACCGCGGCGGCGGACGTTCTTCTGCCCGCGAGACGATCGGTCGCGTGGCGGCAGGCGCCATTGCGGAGAAGTTCTTAGAGAGTCTCGGAATCGGAGTGATGGCATATACAAGATCCATCGGACCGGTGGAGATTGACGGGGAGAAGATGGATCTGGCCGAGATCGCCAACAACAAACTCTGCATGCCGGACAAGGATGCGGCCAAAAAGGCAGCTGCTTATCTGGAAGAGAAGATGGCGGAGTGTGATTCTGTCGGCGGCGTTGTGGAATGTGTGGTTTCAGGGCTTCCGGTGGGACTTGGTGAACCGGTGTTTGAGAAGCTGGATGCCAACCTGGCGAAAGCGATCCTTTCCATCGGTGCGGTGAAAGGATTTGAGATCGGCGACGGTTTCGCGGCTTCGAGGGCATGTGGATCTGAGAATAATGATGCATTCCGGATGGGAGAGGATGGTCAGGTGAAAAAAGTGACCAACCATTCCGGCGGTGTGCTTGGTGGAATGAGCGACGGAAGTGATGTGGTGTTTTGCGCGGCATTCAAGCCGACTCCGTCCATTGCGAAGGCGCAGGATACGGTGAAGAAAGACGGAGAGAACATGGAACTGGTGATCCATGGGCGTCACGATCCGGTTGTGGTTCCGAGAGCAGTCGTTGTGGTCGAGGCGATGGCAGCAATCACCGTGATGGATGCGCTTTTGATGTCCATGACATCCAGAATGGATCTGATCTGTAAGTTTTTTGAAAAATAAAAATACATTTTTGGAGGAAGAAAAATGAAGATTGCAATTGGTAATGATCATGCAGCAGTGGAACTTAAGAACATCATTAAGGAGCACTTAGAGGCAAAGGGCCATGAAGTGATCAACGTAGGTACAGACACCAATGACAGCTGTGACTATCCGGCATACGGTGAGAAGGTCGGCCGTCTGGTAGCGTCTGGTGAGGCTGAAGCCGGTGTTCTGATCTGTGGTACAGGTGTTGGTATCTCCATCGCGGCGAATAAAGTAAAAGGCGTTCGTGCATGTGTATGCAGCGAGCCGTACACAGCGAAGCTTTCCAAGATGCACAACAACTCCAACATCATTGCATTTGGTGCGAGAGTCGTTGGCAGCGAAATGGCGAAGATGATCACAGATACATGGTTAGAAACAGAGTACGAAGGCGGAAGACACCAGAGACGTGTGGACATGCTGGATGCAATTGAAGGTTAATTGGAGAACGTAAAATGGGAGCAAAGATTAAAAAAGAACCGAAGAAAACGGCGATCATCAGCAAGGATGAGGATATTAAATCCAAACTGACTACTGCAGTGCCGTGTATGGGCGTGATTCTTATGGCGGCAATGGGAACCTATGCAAGTTCCCCGGTGGTTGCGCAGAATTCTACAGCGGTGACCGCGTTCTGGGTCATCGGGGCGATTGGTGTTGCGTATGCTTTCTGCACATACATGTGGAGACTGACCGCCGGTCCGAAAGGGATTACTGTGCGTGCACTTCCTCGAGGAGAAAGAATGATTCCCTATGAGTATATCAAGAGAGTTGAAGTGACAAAGATCAGCGGTGAGATTGCCTGGTTTACAGTGATCGCAAAGAACGAGAGAAAATTCTTAAGAATGTACCGGGTCATGACCAACTGTGTCGAGTTGTTGGAGCGACTCAAAAAGCTTGGGATCAAGGTTGTGGAGAAATAAAGAAAAAGAATAACAAACGGCGCCGATTTCAATTGAGAAATCAGCGCCGTTCATTATTTTGCAATTGTTAAAATTCATTTTTGACGAAATACAAATTACAGCTCCGCTTTCACGAACACATCATAAATCGCGCGGATCGCATTTGCGAAGTCTTCGTTGTGCACGCCGATGATGATGTTCAGTTCACTGGAGCCCTGGTCGATCATGCGGACATTGATGTTTGCGAGGGCGAGGGCTGCGAACAGTCTGGAAGCAGTTCCGCGGTTGGCCTTCATGCCGCGGCCTACGACTGCGATCAGTGCCAGATCTGTTTCGAGTTCTACAAAATCCGGTTGAACGGCACGCTGGATTCCCGAGAGAACAGCCTGCTCATTTTCCTCGAATTCGTCCTGGTGGACAAATACGGACATGGAGTCGATGCCGGACGGCATATGCTCGAACGGGATGTTGTATTTCTCGAAGATTTCAAGGACCTTGCGGCCGAAACCGACCTCGGCGTTCATCATGGCTTTCTCGATGATCACAGAGCAGAACCCTTTTTTGCCGGCGATACCGGTAATGGTGTACGGAGTCTTTCGGCTTGTGTTTGCCACGATGAGAGTACCAGGATCTTCTGGACAGTTGGTGTTGCGGATGTTGATCGGGATCCCTTCTTTTCTCACCGGGAAGATGGCATCTTCATGGAGAACGCTGGCGCCCATGTAGGAAAGCTCTCGAAGCTCTCTGTATGTAATGGTACCGATCTGAGCCGGATTTTCAACGATTCTCGGGTCTGCAACGAGGAAACCGGAAACGTCGGTCCAGTTTTCATACACGTCTGCACTCAGTGCTCTTGCAACAAGAGAACCTGTCACATCAGAGCCGCCGCGGGAGAATGTTTTAATTGTGCCATCTGGTTTTGCACCATAGAAGCCCGGAATGACTGCCTGCTTCATGGTAGAAAGCTGTGCTGCCAGCTCTTCGTTTGTCTTTTCCGACAGAAACTGGCCGTTCTCGTCGAAGCAGATCACGTCTGCCGCGTCAACGAACGGAAATCCCAGATAGTTTGCAAGGATGATACCGTTTAAATATTCGCCGCGGGAAGCCGCATACTCGCGTCCTGCTTTATTTAAGAAATTTTCTTCAATCTTATCGAATTCAAAATCCAGATTCAAATCCAGCTTTAATCCGTCGATGATTTCATTAAAACGCTCTTTGATCTGTTCAAACGTGCGCTTATAGCTCTGGCCTGTGGACGCTGCATCGTAGCACTGGTAGAGAAGGTCTGTGACCTTGGTATCTTTGGAGTCGCGTTTGCCCGGTGCAGACGGAACGACAAAGCATCTTGTCTTATCTTCTGTGATAATCGCTTTTACTTTTCTGAACTGTTTGGCACTTGCTAAAGAACTGCCGCCAAATTTTACTACTTTTCTCATGATGCAAATCTCCTGTTGTATGGTTACTTCAAACGATTCAGAGGGACTGAATCGTCACAATTACTTGATCAGCTTTGGAGTCGGGAAGTATTCAAAGAGGACTTTTGCGATCATTTTGTCCTCGGAAATATACGGGTTCATCCAGTAACGGGCATCCATAGAATAGTTTCTGTTGTCGCCCATCATAAAGTAGTGGCCTTCCGGAACTTCAAAATGGAAGGTCTCGCCCTGGTTCATTTCCTCTGCCAGATACGGCTCATCCAGCGGTGTTTCAGAACCATTTAAGTAAACCACGTCATCCACGATATCGATCACGTCACCCGGAAGTCCGATGACACGTTTTACATAGTAGACAGTCTGGCTGCGTTTTCCGACATTGTACTCACAGCGCGGGCACTGGTCCGGCTTCACATCGCCTTCACCCATAACACCGCATTCCGGACACTGCCAGCCCCATACGAAGATCGCCACATCTCCGCGCTCCGGCTCGGAGAATTTGTAGTGGAGTCTGGAACCGATGACGCGGCTGCCGGCCATGATGGTATTTTCCATGGAACCGGTCGGGACTTCACTGTTGGCAATAATAAAGGTGGTCAGAACGAACGCGATCACCGCCGCAGTGGCAAGGACCTGGATCCAGCTGATCAGTTCCGCTTTCCAGCCTGTTTTTTCTTCTTTTTTATTTTCTGCTGTCTCGTTTATGTTTTTCTTCTCTTTTTCCATTTTTTCTCTGTAAACCTCATTTGACTTAGTGTATACTTACGCAATATAATGATATCAGAGTCAAAAGGGTGCCTTTGGAATCTGCATATCATAAAGAGTTTATGATAAAATGATGAGTTTCGCAAGGGATTTTCGAAAAAGGTAAGAAAAAAATCAGAATAGGGACGATACATATGGAAAAAGTGAAAGATTTTCGGGGAAGATGGTTTATGATCGCGGCCTGTATTCTGCTCGCAGGGGCAGCCGGGCTTCTTTGGGCGGCAAGAAAAGTGCCGGGGTTTGCAGAATGGTACAGTAAGACGGTATATCCGGTGTTAGTGACTGTGGTTGGAGGCTTTTTTGGCCTGGTGCCGGTTTCTGTGGTGGAACTGTTTCTTTACGGCGGTGTGGCGCTTTTGATTTTCCTGCTTATTAAATATAGAAGAAAACCGATGGTTCTGCTCCAGAGCTATGGGCTTATTTTTTCTGTCCTTTTATTTTTATATGCGGCATGCTGCGGCGTCAATTACTACCGGGTCCCGTTTTCTTCCTATTATATTCAGGACATCCTGGAGAATCCAAAAGAAACAAAGGAACAGGCTGCGGACTTAAGAGCCCTCTGCGCGTGGCTTACGGAGGAGGTCAATAAAGCCCATGATGAGCTGGCTGCATCCGAAGGAAACTTTGAGAACATGCAGAAAAAGGGAATTGCGGCCATGGAGCGCCTTGCTGAACGCTATCCGTCGCTGGCCGGCGACTATCCACAGCCGAAACCGGTCATGGTATCGGAAATTCTGTCTGTCCAGCAGTGCAGCGGCGTGTACTCGCCCTTTACTATTGAGGCAAATTATAACAATGACATGGTCTCCTACAACATCCCCCACACCATCTGCCATGAAATGTCCCATCTACGCGGGTTCATGAGGGAGGACGAAGCCAATTTCATCGGATATCTGGCCTGTCTCCAGTCGGAGGATGCAGATTTTCGCTACAGTGGCTATATGCTTGGCTGGATCTACGCCGGAAATGCCCTGGCGAAGGTAGATTATGAGGAATATGCGAGACTCCACGGTCTTTTAAAAGAAGAGATCAATGTGGCACTTGCCGAGAATACAGAATTCTGGGACCGCTATGAGGGAGAGGTCGCAGAGGTCCAGGAAAAAGTCAACGATGCATATCTGAAAGCCAACGGCCAGGCGGAGGGCGTTCTTACCTATGGCCGGGTGGTGGATCTGATGCTCATTGATTTCGCTCTGAACAGAACCTGATTGTGCTTGTAACACAAATTGGAAAATGATAGAATGAGAGCGAGGGGGGAACGAGTTATGGAACGAGTTTTGCAAGAATTGATTGACTGGGATAAGGTCAAAGAGCTGGAAAATTCTGAATCTCAGGATCCGGGGGCGATTCTTGGTGCTCACATAGAGAAGATAGGCTGTATCATCTCGGCATATCTTCCAGATGCAAAAACAGTAACAGTCAAGGTCGGAAAGACAAAATATCCGATGGAGCGAGTGGATTCCAACGGTTTTTTTGCTGTACTTTTGATTGACCAGAAGCTGCTAATGCCGTATAAATTTTATGCGGAGTATGAGAATGGAGATACCGAGGAGATCGAGGATCCCTATTCCTATCGGTTTACGTCCCGTTTTACCGATGGGGATGTGAAGAAGTTTGCGGCGGGAACCTTCTACAATTCTTATGAGAAGCTGGGAGCCCATCCGATGTCGATCGCCGGAGTCAAAGGTGTTCATTTTGCTGTCTGGGCACCGGGGGCGAAGCGTGTCAGTGTTGTGGGCGATTTCAACTACTGGAACGGAAAGCGCCACCAGATGAAAAAGGTGGGAACATCCGGCATTTACGAGTTGTTTATTCCTGGACTTATGCCGGGAGCAAAATATAAATTTGAAATAAAGACTCCGAATGGGGACCCGATGTTAAAGGCGGACCCATATGCATTCCAGTCGGAGCTTCGTCCGGCCACGGCATCGGTGGTCTGCGGACTTGGAAGCTACAAGTGGAATGATAAGAGCTGGATGACGAGCCGGGCAAAGGAAAATGGGAAAGAGAAACCGCTGTCCATTTACGAGGTCCATCTTGGCTCCTGGATGCAGAAACCACTGGAAAAGAACGAGGATGGGACTGCAGTCAATGGCAGTCAGTTCTACACATACAAGGAGCTGGCGGAAAAGCTTTCGTCCTATGTAAAAGAAATGGGATATACCCACGTGGAGCTGATGCCGGTGATGGAGCATCCCCTGGATAAATCCTGGGGCTATCAGGTGACCGGTTACTATGCGCCGACCAGCCGGTTTGGTGCGCCGGATGATTTCAGAGCGTTTGTGGACCATATGCATAATGAGGGGATCGGCGTGATCTTAGACTGGGTCCCGGCCCATTTCCCGAAGGATGCCCATGGACTGGCGGCCTTTGACGGTACATGCCTGTATGAGCATATGGACCCGCGCCAGGGCGAGCAGCCGCAGTGGGGAACGCTGAATTTCAATTATGGAAGACCGCAGGTCTCCAATTTCCTGATCTCCAACGCGCTCTACTGGGCGAAGGAGTTCCATGCGGACGGAATCCGGATGAATGCGGTGGCGTCCATGCTGTATCTGGATTACGGAAAAAATGCCGGTGAGTGGATCGCCAACATCTACGGTGGTCACGAAAACCTGAACGCGGTAGAGTTCTTAAAGCATTTAAACTCTATTTTCCAC
>JAFUMF010000045.1 GCA_017482945.1 Lachnospiraceae bacterium | reverse complement strand
TTGGAATAAAAACCTTGGAAAAGTTGATTTATATTCAGGATGGAGTGAATGTTTCCATATTCAGTGATAATCTTGCAAAAGGCCTTAGACGAAATACATATGCGGATTTTTGTAAGGAGTATCCAGCCTTAAAAATAAATTTATTTCATTCAGGTGGCATTTTTCATGACAGATATATCGTTCTGGATTATGGAACCACAGATGAAAAGATATTTCTGTGTGGGTCTTCTTCGAAAGATGCAGGAAGTAGAATTACATCTATTTTAGAAGATCCGGACAGGGAAAAGTATGATTCTATGATCAAGGACTTATTGAAGAATCCTCAATTGGTGTTGAAATAAAATGAGCAACAACCTATTATATAAAGAAAAGATAAGGAATCGATAGAGTTCAGGGAGGAAAAATTATGTTAGCCATTGCAGCAGCTCCATGCAGAGTGTGAGGACACTGTATGGAGAGATATTTCAGTCGGTTTTTCTTGGCTGAATGAAATGTCCTCAGACTTTGCTCAAATAAACGATAATTAATTTACGATAAAGGAGCAAAGTTATAATGAACAAAAAAATAAAAGAAACTTTTCAAGAATTAAAAACATTTCTAGTTTTGTGGGGGACACAGGCATTGTCTCAGCTGGGAAGCAGCATGACATCGTTTGCCCTCACGTTATGGTTGTATGAAAAAACGAGTTCTGCTCTACAGACAGCCATGCTTTCTATTTGTACGTATGCGCCATATGTCATAATGAGCATTTTTGCCGGTGCGCTCAGTGACAGATGGAATAAAAAGAAGGTCATGCTTGCTTGCGACCTACTGGCAGTTTGTTGTACGTTGACAGTATTTTTACTGCTAAAGAGAGAATTGTTGGAGCCGTGGCACTTATATTTATTGAATGCAGTCAATGGATTGATGAATACAGTACAGCAACCGGCAAGTGATGTGGCAATGACTTTGATTGTTCCAAAGAACCATTACCAAAAGACAAGCGGGATGAGATCGCTTTCTGGCTCGTTTATTACCGTTTTAAATCCGATTGTCGCAACGGCTGTGTTTTCTTTGTTTGGAATGGATGCTGTGATAGCGATTGATCTTGGAACGTTTGCAACAGCGTTTTTGACATTGCTGCTATTTATTGAGATTCCAGAGATCCATGTAAGCGGTACAGAAACCAGAGAAACGCTGCTTCAGTCGGCAAAGGGAGGACTAATATTCCTGAGAGAGAATCCTCTGATTCTTACGTTGATTTTGTTTCTTGCAGGAGTAAATTTGGTGGCATCTGCGTTTGATGCTGTACTTCCGGCATACATTTTGCCATTGGAGAATGGTGGTGAAGTTGTCCTTGGCCTAGTCACCTCTACTGCGGGGGTGGCAACGTTAATTGGCAGTGTGCTGGCCACATGTTTGAAGAGACCAAAGAACAGAATACGAGTCATTTATATTACAATGTTAATTTCACTCAGTGTTGAAAATTTCATGTTGGCATTTGCGAGGACTCCTGCGTTATGGTGTCTGGGACAGCTGGTTGGCTGGTTTCTGGTTCCGATCATGAGTGCAAATCTGGATGTGATTCTGCGTTCCAGCATTCCGGTGGAAATGCAGGGAAGAGTTTATTCCTGTAGAAACACACTGCAGTTTTTCACAATTCCGCTTGGACTTTTTCTTGGAGGATTCATGGTTGATGGAATCTGTGAACCAATTATGCAAAGGGCTGCGGTTGGCGGACTTCTTACACGGCTCTTTGGTGTTGGTAAGGGGTCTGGAGCGGCTATGGTGATGTTTGTACTGGGAGTATCGGGAACTGTTATTTGTTTGTTTTTTGGACAGATACTGAAAAAGTACAGATATAACGAATAAGTGAAAAAGTATATTATGATCAGAGTTTAAGCAGAGGAAGGCCGTCCTATCATGGGGCGGCCTTTGGGCTTTGAATTATAAAGTGAGATTTCCAGATGAATATCCGAATCGTATGAGAAATTTAATGCAAAAAGTCATCAACAGTATTAAAATAAATACACAATATTGGTCGGAAGGAGGGGGAGCAATGGCAAAGAGAGCACCGATTAAAACAACCATTCGTGAAGCGAAAGAATACTGGATGCAGTATATTGACGAATGCGATCTGAGTGTCGATTGGAGTGAGGCGGAGTCGCATTGTTGGAGATGTGGGTGTGAGAGACATTTGGAGCGATGCCACATTATTCCGGATTCGCTGGGCGGAAAAGACGAGCCGGCCAATATCGTCTTGTTGTGCAAACGATGCCATAAAGAAGGGCCGAATGTCAGTGATCCGGAGATCATGTGGGACTGGATCAAGGCGTATAATGTTTCGTTATACAATACTTTCTGGGTTATTCAGGGGATGAAGGAGTATGAGTTCATTTATAAGCGGAGCGTTCAGGACGAACTTGCTTATATTCTGGAGGAAGCAGGTTATGATGAGGTTCATGGGGGCATGGAAGAGGTAATAAAAGAAGTGGTGAGATCCGCATACCAAAAAGCTAGTATGCATTTTGGACAGCCCTATTTCAATACTGCAACAATGGCAGGAGCATACCGCATGATGTTAAAGGAATTGGCAGAACAATACGGAGTGAGATTTCCTGAGAAAAAGTATTAACTTGCTAGCGCAGTATTACTAATAGTGTGGTAGAATAGAAGAAGCGATAAGAAATAGAGGTAAGTATTATGAAGCAAAGCAATTCATGGAGCCAGATAAAAAGTGTATTCAGGGAAGATTCGAAGTTTAAGGTGTTCCTGCTGTCGATCCTGATCACCGGACTTTCTTACGGCCTTTACAAAGGCATGCTGGATAATTTCCTGGCGGAAGTCGTGGGAATGGGAGAGATGGACCGAGGCATTTCGGAGTTTTTCAGGGAACTGCCGGGTGTGCTGCTGGTATTTATTCTGGCGGCGTTTTACATGCTTTCGGCCGAAACGCTCTACAAAGCAGGTGCGATCATTATGCTGGTCGGCATGGCGATGCATGCGGTTCTGCCTCCGACGAAGGTCTTGATCACACTGGCAATCTGTATGTACTCCCTCGGTGAGCATATCCAGCTTGGCATGAAAAATACGCTTGGCCTGCAATATGCGAAACCGGGACACGGCGGTATTGCCCTCGGTATGCTGAGCTCAACGAGTCAGGTCGGTACATTGGCCGGTTATCTGGTGATCGTGTTTGTATTCTCGATTTTCGCAGAAAATCAGCCGTACACCGTATTCTTTTCGCTGGCAGCAGTGCTGGCAGGCGTGAGTGCGGTCTGCTCTCTGCGGATCACAGGAAACAGCAAAACAGATGAGACAAAACGCCGGTTCTATTTCCATAAAAAATATTCCAAGTACTACATGCTGGAAATGTTCTATGGTGCGCGTAAACAGGTATTTTTTACATTCGGTCCATATGTGCTGATTTTATTCTATGGAGCGAACGCGGCACAGATCAGCCTGCTCCATGCAGTGTCAGCAATTGCATGTTTTTATGCGGCGCCGATCGTGGGCCGGATCATCGACAAACTGGGCTACAAGATCGTCATGGTCACAGACACGTTGATTCTTGTGATCGTATGTTTCTTCTACGGATTTGCTCATCGGTTATTCCCGATGGAGATTGCGTTTCTGGTGTGTTGCGTGAACTATGTGCTGGATTCGGTGATCTCGCTGGCATCTATGGCATCGAATCTTTATGTGCAGGATCTGGCCGATAATCCGGATGAAGTAAAGGCGACCATCTCCACAGGCGTATCCATCAACCATATCATCACGATTTTTATTGCACTGTTTGGCGGCTGGATCTGGCAGACCCTCGGAATGGAGCTTCTGTTCATCGCATCTGCGGTGCTCGGCCTGTGTAACAGCGCGTATGCGGCAACCATAAAAAAGAAAACAAGTTAGTAAGAGCACTTACGGTATAGGAGGTATTATGCAGTATCGTAATGACAAACATGGCAACAAAATTTCAGTCCTGGGCTACGGATGTATGCGTTTCACCCAGAAAGCCGGACGAATTGATCTCGATAAGACAGAGAGGGAGATCCTTGCGGCCTATGAGGCCGGGGTCAACTATTATGACACTGCATACATATATCCGGGCAGTGAGGCGGCGCTTGGTGAGATCCTGGAGCGGAACAACCTGCGTGATAAGGTCAACATCGCGACAAAACTGCCTCACTATATGATTAAATCAAGAGATGACGCGGAAAAGTATTTTAAAGAAGAACTGAGACGTCTCCGCACGGACCATGTGGACTATTATCTGATGCACATGCTGACGGATGTGAAGACATGGGAGCGCTTAAAGAGCATGGGAATTGATTCCTGGATCAAGGAGAAGATGGAGTGCGGAGCGATCCGCCAGATTGGTTTCTCCTACCATGGAAATTCGGATATGTTCTGCCAGCTGGTGGATGCATACGACTGGGATTTCTGTCAGATTCAGTACAATTACCTGGACGAACATTCCCAGGCGGGAAGAAAGGGTCTCCACCATGCGGCGAAAAAGGGGATTCCGGTGGTGATCATGGAACCACTCCGCGGTGGCAGACTGGTCAACAATCTTCCGGAGAAAGCGAAGAAATTATTTGCAGAATATGAGACGAAGCGCACACCGGCTGAGTGGGCGTTCCGCTGGCTCTGGAACCAGCCGGAGGTCACTTGTGTTCTTTCCGGCATGAACTCTCTGGAAATGGTCCGGGAGAATGTGAAAAATGCCGCGGATGCGAAGGCCGGAGAGTTCGGAGAAAAAGAAGCGGCATTGTTCAAATCGGTTGTTGAGGCGATCAATGAAAAAATGAAGGTGGGATGCACCGGCTGCGGATATTGTATGCCATGTCCAAAGAAGGTGGATATTCCGGGAACATTTTCTGCTTATAACAAGCATTACACAGATAACAAATTTACGGCGCTGAAGGAGTATCTCATGTGCACGGCATTGCGTAAGGATTCCACTTCTGCGGCCAATTGCGTGGAGTGCGGTCTGTGTGAAAAGCACTGTCCGCAGGGAATTAAGATCCGCCAGGAGCTTAAGAATGCGAGAAAGGACCTAGAGGGACCGGTCTATCAGATCGCGAAGAAGATCATTCCGTTTGTGATCAAATATTAGATGGTCCGGGGAAAAGGAGACAAACAACCATGAGCAGAATTAGTGAAGCATTGAAGATTACGGAATTTCCGAAAGAGGCAATGAGATTTTTTGAGCAGGTTTACCGTGAAGTTGAAGCCGATGAAGAGGCATTCGCGGCTCTCACAAAGGCGGAGAACGGTTATTTCGAGGGCGGTGATTATGATGCGTGCATTGAAAAAGTCGCAGAGCGCGTAAATATTCATCGGTACACCGCTGAAATGCTGCATCTCTTATTCTGCGTGGACCGGCTAAAAGGGATTTACAAAGAACAGGGCTATTCCGAGGCTTTGTTAAAAGATACGATGGCGGATCTGCGGTATAAACTTGAGGAATGTCAGGCCGTCCATGGAATCTGGGGCACTTTTGTCTTTTTCTGGTTCAAACGATTCTATGAATGCAAGACATTCAAGCTGGGCCGCCTGGAATTTGAAAAGGAAGAACTGGAATTTGATTACAGTGCTGATCTGAAACAAGGTGCTCCGGTCATCAACTGCCACATCCCGTCGGCAGGCCCGCTGGAGCCGGAGCTGGTGGAAGCAGCGTTTGAAAAAGCGTATGAATTTTATGGATATGAAGGCGATATGCCGATCGTTTGTGAGTCATGGCTTCTCTATCCGCCGCACTACGAGCTGTTTCCGGAACCGTCCAATATGCGGAAATTTTACGACCGGTTCGAGGTTTATAAGCATTGGCCGGACGAGAAGAATGGAGACGCGTGGCGGATCTTCAATCGTGATGATGCAGAATATTCCCAATTTCCGCAGAATACCACGCTTCAAAGAAATTTCTACCGATATTTGAATGCGGGAAATCAGATGGGAAACGGATACGGAATTATCTTGTATCGCCCAAAGAAATAAAAACGGAAGATGTCGCAAACAAAAAATAGGATCGCATTTGCTGCGACATTGTCAGATACATAGGAGAACAGACATGCAGGATATACTCACACGGGCCGGATGTTTTATCGCAATTATCATCCTGGGCTACGGACTTCGAAGACTTGGGTTCTTCCAGGAAGGTGACTTTAAAGTTCTTTCAAAAATTGCGTTGAAAATCACATTGCCGGCGGCAATCATCACCAGCTTTTCGGGGAAGGAGATCGATCCGTCGATGTTGATCATCGCGGTTTTAGGCCTGGGAGCAGGACTGATTTACGTTTCTCTGGGTTATCTACTGAATATGCGCGCCGGAAAAGACCAGCAGGCATTCGGGATGGTCAACATGAGCGGCTACAACATCGGAAACTTTACCATGCCGTTCGTGCAGAGCTTTTTGGGTCCGGTCGGCGTGATCACGACCAGTTTATTTGACGTGGGAAATGCCTGTGTCTGCCTCGGCGGTTCCTACAGTCTGGCATCAATTATTAAGGGAAGC
>JAFUMF010000044.1 GCA_017482945.1 Lachnospiraceae bacterium | reverse complement strand
GAAAATGTACTTGTATCGAGCTACCGTATCAGCCGACAAGCCAACATTTCCCTTCAATTGAGATTCCTTTTCTAAATAATAAATTCCACTTGCATATCTCATCAGTCTTTTCTTATCCGTCAGCTGCTTTAACTGCTGCCGCAAACTGTCCTCCGACAGGTCATCAATTTCAATATCCACAGAAAAAATAGGTTCTCCCGGTTCATAATTATCTATCAGATATTTATATAACATAAAATCACCCCTTTTATTCACGTTTTGTAATATCCGAAATTACTTTTTGTGATTATTATATAATAAAGTATTCTATCCGTCAACCATCTTCACTACCAAATAAGAAAATAAATTAGCGAAAACACAAAAGAGACACCTTTCCAAAATACGAAAAGTGTCTCTTTATTATCTTTCAATTTTAAATTTTCCGAATCCTAACCGTTCAATTAGTCTTCTTTACCCTCTTCATAAGCCTCGATGATACCAGCAATTCTGTTGAACTCGTCATCGCTCTCGATATCGATCAGCTCGAACTCTTCCTCGTTCGCATCCACGTACTCGTAGATGTAACCCTCTAACTCGTCGTTTTCGAAATCAGTCTCTTCGTTTGCACCAACAACGACGGAAAGATACTTCTTACCTTCGATTTCGTATAAACCAGCCACGAGACACTCCTCAGATGCACCATCTTCGAAATCAAGTGTGATAAAATCTAACTCGCAATTAAGTTCTTTACAGCTCATTTTTATATCCTCCTATTAATTATCAATTATAGATAATATTTTGCACTTCATTATAGCATATCCAACGCCATTTCTACAAGACCATTATATTTTTCTTGCCAAATCTTTCCCGCTTCCTTCGCGTTTCCTCTCAATATCCTTCATCACCCAGACATAAGACACGCCCGTAAACACCGCAGCCGCCACCCATGCCGCCGGATGACAGAACACCGCCAGCGCATAACTGCCAACATGCATCGCGATCACCGCCACAACCAGTCGGGCCACCAGCTCCGCAAAACCGCCCATCATCGGCAGGAATCCATAACCACATCCCTGCATCACATTTCGAAACACAAAAATCGTACTGAGCGGAATAAAGAACGCCGCGCAGATATTCATATACGTCCGCGCCCAAGGCATCATCACCGCCATGTCCACGCCCTCGGCAAAGAAAATACCAAGCGCCGGCTCCAGCCCCACAGACACCACGATCGCAGCCACCATGCCATACACAATGATCGCTCCAAGCGCCGCCCGTACACCAGACTTGATCCGCGCAATATCTCCCTTACCAAAATTCTGTCCGCCATAAGTCGCAACCGCCTGGCCCATGGCCACCATGCCCTGCTCCACAAGCGCCTCCAGCTTACCGGCCGCCGTATACGCAGCCACCGCGTCCGAACCAAACAGATTGATCGCCGACTGCATCACCATACCGCCCGACGCCGTGATCGCAAACTGAAACGCCATCGGAAGTCCCATGGAAAGCTGATGCTTCGAATCACTGGCATTCACCTTCCACTGCCCCGCCGTCGGAGTCAGCGTCGGCACCTTGAGCCAGATATACCCGCCGCAAAGAATCGCCGAAACCGCCTGCGACACCACCGTCGCAAATGCCGCCCCCGCAACGCCCATATCAAACCAGATAATAAACACCAGATCCAGCACAACGTTCAGACAAGCCGAAAACACCAGGAAAAACAACGGCACCTGGCTGTTTCCCACCGCCCGAAGGAAAGCCGAAAACAGATTATAAAACACCGTCGCCACAATACCGCCGCTAATGATCATAATGTATGTATAAGCATCCGCAAAAATATCCTCCGGCGTATTCATGATCCCCAGGAGCGGCCGCATCACGCCTATACAAAGCGCCGTCAGGATCACAGTTGCGATCACCGAAAGAAGCACACCGTTGGCCACACTCCTCCGCACTCCGTTGGCATCCTGCGCGCCAAACCTCTGCGAAGTCAAAATCGAAAATCCCGACGTCACGCCCTGCGCAAACCCATTGATCAGGAACATGATCGTTCCCGTCGATCCAACCGCCGCCAGCGCTCCCGCGCCCACGAACCGTCCCACAATAATCGTATCCGCCATATTATAAAACTGCTGGAACATATTTCCAACAATCAGTGGCAAAGTAAATTTTAAAAGGACCGGCAGCGGCCGGCCCTTTGTCATATCGAGTTCCATAGATGATATCTCCTATGTGTATGTACAAAAATATTCGTCCTGCTGAGGAAAATATAGCATGAAACCTTCACCATGTCCAGATGGAATAGAACTCCTCTCTATCCAACTTAGTAGTTTTCAATGATCTTATTCAGAGCTGTAACAACCTCCAAATACGCACTATCCTCATTCTCATACATACTGATCGCCTTTCCATCCCTCGGCAGACATAAAAGCTTCTTTAACGGAGTTTCCTTCCACAAACACGGTCTCAAAATCACAGGAACAATTTTACACTCTCCCTTTTTGCAGCGTTCAATTGCCTTCTCCATTTCAATTCCGTAGCAATAATCTGAGTTAATAAAATCTGCACTTACTAACAAAATGATAATATCATCGTGTTCCAAATGTTTATTTATTTCATCGTCAATCATTGTTCCCACCAACAGCTCACTGTCATTCCAAGAACAGATCTTCTTATTGCGTTTCAATGGTGATAAATGAACTTCCAACTTCTCCTTAAAACCTTCATCCACATGGGAGTACGACATAAAAACCTTTAATTCTTTCTCATTCATTCCATCCAACTCTCCCTCCCAACAATCGAATACAGGAGTATTACCAAGCGGCCGCCAGATTGCTGGATTCACCTTTGTTCTTTGTAAATGAAACAAGCATCTTTCCATGTTCCTTAGCTAACTTCACAGTAGCACCCTCTCCGCGGAATGCCAAAGAAGTTTCATCGCTGGTAAAAACATTTGCAACTCCCGTCGCTTCTGGCAGCTGTCGGATTAATTCCTCAAATGCCTCCTGCGTCGCTGGTTTTTTCTGGTCTTTCAAAATCTCCAGCATATCAGAGAACAAATACAGAATATACCTCAAGCCACTGATCTTCGTCAACGTATCCTTACCCGGATTTCTGAAACTCACCTGATAAACCTTCTCCCAGGATTTCAGATAATAGGATAAACCTCTACACATCCGGGCTTCATCTTCATCCGTAATTCTTGAAAGTTTTTCGTATACACCGGATTTATCCAGGATTTTCGAAAGCTGCATCTCCTTATAACCTTTGGTAATCAAATCCGATCCAACAATAATCCGGTCTTTCAGCGGAGAATAATCTTCCGTATTCATTCTGCACACCAGATCAAACAGTTTCTCGTCGTCATCCAACAAATTCAGCTGCTTCTTAAATAAGCGAAGCAGATTGCTCTCTACCTTTGTCTGTTTTTCGTT
The DNA here is from genome assembly GCA_017482945.1 of Lachnospiraceae bacterium. Classification (GTDB taxonomy): domain Bacteria; phylum Bacillota; class Clostridia; order Lachnospirales; family Lachnospiraceae; genus Pilosibacter. The sequence continues at coordinate 1,200 of JAFUMF010000044.1, read as the reverse complement.
GGTAACCATAAAGATTTCCTTCTTCTCCGCCACTTCCAGCGGCGCAAACACCGAGAAAATCATCTCATATACGGTATCATCCGTTAATTCCGGTTCACGCAAATCTTCTGCAAAGGCCAGAATTCGATGCTGTCCATCGATCACCTCGATCGAGTCAGCATATTCCACAAATTCCTCCTCTGTTTCCGGAAAAAGAATATAGTATTCATCAGAAGCCGCTTTATGGTGGATTCTAAAGCTTTCTGTCAAACTGATAATCGGCGCATTCGGCAATAAGCCCAGTGCAGCATGATTATTCGCTCCAACACGCATCCAACCGGTAACAAATCGCGCAATTTCCTTTACTTTTGTTTTGCTCCACGGTCTCTGATTCTCCTGTGATTCCGCAGCTTTCGCACGCTTCATAACTGCCGCAATATCACGAGGGTCCGCTATCATCGCATAAAAAGTGACATTTTTCTGAGTCACCGGATAAAGCCTCATTTTCTTCATAATTTACACCTCATCTTCCACACCTATTTTTATATTTCTATTGACAGTATATTCCAATAGATCCATTTTGTCAACATTTTATTTTTAGATCTAAATTATTTATTTGCAATTTTCGATCTTTTGCTTTCAAAATCCAAAAAGGATCCAGACATCGTCTGAACCCTAAAAAGTAAACAGTTGTATCGAATCTCGACCATCACAACGTTCAATTTTCTACTTTTATCTTCACATTCTTCCCTGAAAACGCAATTCCATATTTCAAAATCACACCAATCCCCCGCGCTTCCATATCCACCTGATACCTCCGCCCCCGAATCTGCTCCAGAGCCGTCTCAGCCAGTTCCTCCAACTGCACATCATCGCAATCTTTCCCAGCTTTCAATTCGATCAAAATCCCCGGCAGTTTCTGATGCATCGGCACCATCTGAATATCAAATCGACCATTTCCGGCCTCACGATTCGATGTAATATGATACCGGTTATCCATCATCGCACAGAGCCCCAGCACCAATCCATGATAAAATGTCTCATTGGCCGCATCATGAAAACTGACTGTCTGCAAAAGAAATGTCTCGAGCCGCTTTTGTAATGCCGGAATATCCGCCATATAAATTGCCTCCTGAATTGCAATCGATGCCGACGTCGGAATCACACTCTCCAACTGGCTCAGAATTTCTTTGCTATACACATAGGAAATCTCCTTGTTCG
>JAFUMF010000043.1 GCA_017482945.1 Lachnospiraceae bacterium | reverse complement strand
GTTTTGGGAAAGAGACCTTGCCCCGCCTAATGCGTAAAAAGTCCTACTAATGTGTGAAATTCTTCTCTGGAAATCAAAAAAAGAGAAGCTGTATTTCAGCTTCTCTCATCCGTGCAGAAGATGGGACTTGAACCCACACAGTATTGCTACCATACGGACCTGAACCGTACGCGTCTGCCAATTCCGCCACTTCTGCAAACCATCGATTTTCATCGACACGAGAGATTATAGTACAGAGTCTTGGTTTTGTCAACTTGTTTTTTGAATTTTTCTAATAAAAATATTTTTTAAAAAAATTCGAAAAAACTGTTTACAAATTGTTCGAGTTGTGTTATATTATGTCTTGTCGATGAGACATGCGAAAGCATGACAGAGACGGTACGCGGAAGTGTCGGAATTGGCAGACGAGCAAGACTAAGGATCTTGTGGGTGTATTCTCGTGTGGGTTCAAGTCCCATCTTCCGCACGAAAAGCTCAAGTCGTAAGGCTTGAGCTTTTTTTGTGTCATTTATCCGAAGAGAACCGTAGATGGCGGATTCTCTTGGCTGCACAGCATTCCAAGTACATGTCCGCGGAATGTTTCTCTTGGCGTTTCAGCGGAAAAATTTGTAATGCAGGATAGTAATTCTGGAAAAAATGGTATATAATAAGTTGGCGTGCATACTTGCAGGCAGACGGCCCGGAGTCGCATCCGGACCGTGGAAATTTACAATTTACTATGCAGAAATGCATTTCAGGAGGAACCATGTTAGAGTTAAGAAATCTTTCCTTTGGTGTCGATGCGGGACCGGGAAAAAAAGAAATCTTAAAGGATATCAGCCTGACGGTTGGTGAAAATAAATTTGTGGTAATTACAGGCCCGAACGGCGGTGGTAAATCTACCCTTGCCAAGATGATCATGGGAATTGAAAAGCCGAGTGCCGGCCAGATTTTCTTTGACGGCGAGGATATTACAGAAAAGAATATCACCGAGCGTGCGAACTTAGGTATCAGCTTTGCTCTCCAGCAGCCGGTGCGCTTTAAAGGTGTAAAAGTCCTTGATCTGATCCGTCTTGCGGCCAAGAGGGATCTCACAGCGGCAGATGCCTGTCAATATCTTTCTGAGGTGGGACTTTGTGCGAAAGACTATATCAACCGCGAGGTAAATGCAAGTTTATCCGGTGGTGAGCTTAAGAGAATTGAAATTGCGACAGTCCTGGCACGCGGAACAAAGCTTTCTGTTTTTGATGAACCGGAAGCCGGTATCGATCTTTGGAGCTTCAATAATCTCATCGAGGTGTTCGAGAACATGAGAGAGAACACACACGGTTCCATCGTGATCATTTCCCACCAGGAAAGAATTTTAAACATCGCAGATGAAATCGTTGTAATTTCTGACGGCTCCATTTTAAAACATGGACCGAAGGATGAAATTTTGCCGGAAATCTTAGGAACCGCCTCTGCAATGAGCGGATGTCCTGTTTTTAGGAGGGACGCATAGTTATGGACGCAATTCTTCAGGCATTATTAGAAAAGGTAGCAGGACTCCATGAGGTTCCGCAGGGAGCTTATAACATCCGTGCCAATGGTATGTCCATGGGCCGTGCTTCCACAGAAAATATTGAAATTATTCCGAGAGAGGACGGTTCTGGTATCGATGTGCATATCAAACCAGGCACAAAGCGCGAGAGCGTGCACATTCCGGTGGTTTTAAGCCAGTCTGGTATCAATGAGGCTGTCTGTAATGATTTCTACATTGGAGACGATTCTGATGTGACCATCGTTGCCGGCTGTGGCATCCACAACGGCGGTGCGAAAGAATCCCGTCATGATGGTATCCACCGTTTCTTTATTGGTAAGAATGCAAAATTAAAATATGTAGAAAAACACTATGGTCAGGGTGAAGGTACCGGTGACAGAGTCATGAACCCGCGAACAGAGATCACGATCGAAGAAGGCGGTCACATGGAGATGGAATCGGTCCAGATTAAAGGTATTGATTCTACGAAGCGTGAGACAATTGCCCATTTAAAGGACGGCGCGAAGCTTGTGGTGCAGGAGCGTCTGATGACTCATGGCACCCAGTATGCGGACAGCCGCTTTGATGTTTCTCTTGATGGCGCAAATTCCAGCGCCAACATCAGCTCTCGTTCCGTAGCACGCGATACATCCAAGCAGATGTTCTATTCCAACTTAATTGGAAATAATCTTTGCAGCGGCCACACGGAATGTGATGCGATCATCATGGACCATGCGAAGATCAGTTCTCTTCCGGAGATTACAGCAAATCATCCGGACGCAGCGCTGATCCACGAGGCGGCAATCGGTAAGATCGCAGGTGAACAGATTATTAAATTAATGACTCTTGGTCTCACAGAGCAGGAAGCAGAAGAGCAGATTGTAAACGGTTTCTTAAAGTAGAGGTATTTTTTATGGTATTGCAGTCGATTAAAAGTGTATTTGCGTTGATGACAATCATCGGACTTGGTTATTATTTTACCGGTAAGTCCTGGTTTGGAAAGACTGGCATGGATTTTCTTTCCAAGTTCACGATTCAGGCAACGATCCCATTTTACATGTTTTATAACATTTATAAAGATGTGGGAACGAGAGAGAATCTGTTCGATCTGGTCACAAAACTTCCGATTACATTCGGTGTGACGCTTCTCAGCATTGTGGTCGGCGCGATCGCCAGTAAGTTGTTCCGTGTTGATCCAAAGCGAACCAGCACGTTTATTGCTGCGTCGGCGTTCCCGAACGTGGTCTTCATTGGATTCCCGGTAATCCAGGCACTGTGGGGTGAGAATATCACCACCATCGGTGTCGTATTCTACATAGCCAACACAGTTGTATTCTGGACCATCGGTATCTGGCTGTTACAGCGCGGAAAAGTGCAGAATACAGATGGTAAATCTCAGTTCGTGGAGAACTTAAAGAAACTGATCAACCCGCCGATCATGGGTATGATTTGTGGTATTGTTGCGGTATTGATTGGAATTGAACTTCCAGACTTTGTACAGAAACCGCTTTCCATGATCAGTGGCGTTACATCTCCATTAGCACTGTTCTTTATCGGAAGCGTAATCCGAAACATGGACAAGTCTTCGATGGCATTTGGCCGTGACCTGTTCGCTGCGCTGGCTACAAGATTTATTCTGGTTCCGATCATGTCCATCGCTTTCCTTAGAGTGATGCCGATTTCCATGGAGATGAAGCAGGTGTTCTTTATGCTGTCCACGATGCCGGCAATGACACAGATGGGTATTATGGCGAGACAGTATGACAGCGATTATGAGTTTGCGTGTACCGTGATCACAATGACAACGATCATCAGTATGATGACGATTCCGGTGTTTATGTTTATCATGCAGAAATTTGCTGTGTTTGCATAGAGTGAAAAGAAAATTGTAGGTTTAGGCGGTTTCCCGATGGGTGGGATGCCGCCTCTTCTTTTGGTTATTTGCAAGATCAATGAAAGGCTGTGGAAAAGTAGAGGCGAAATGGACCGAGTTGCGACCGAAGCTTTGTGTATCACGAACCAGAGTGCTGCATAAAGTTTTCTAAAGAGAAGAATGGTTGGTGAACGTTCATGAAAGACCAAAAAGCAGAGAATTTATTGAATCTGGCACTCTCGACGCCAGAGGAGGAACGTGCACAGACAGATGAATTGAATGTCGGTTTTGACACAGAACAGAGGACCTGGGAAATCATTGTAAAGTACAGTGGGGATCTGGCTCAGGTACTGGAGGACCAATTTCCTGAGGCAGAGATGAGGGAACTGCTTGGCGGTTTCGCAATCCTTCATGTGCCGGAAGATCAGATGGATGCTGTTATTAATATAGAAGAAATCGAATATGTGGAAAAACCAAAGAGGCTGTATTTCGCTGTAAACCGGGCGAGAGCGGCCTCATGTTTTTTACCGGTACAAAGCAGCGCATCCGGTGCAGGAACCGGCGCGTCCGGAGCAGGGAATTTAAGCGGCCGTGGAGTCCTTGTGGGGATCGTTGATTCGGGAATTGATTATTTTCATGAGGATTTTAGAAATCCAGACGGGACTACGCGGATTTTGTATCTGTATGACCAGGTGTTGGAGAGGGTTTTTAATAAAGAAGAAATCGATGAGGCCATCAATACCGGAAGCAGAGAGCAGGCTAGAAATTTGGTTCCGTCTGCCGATGTCAGCGGGCATGGGACAGCGGTGGCAGGTATCGCAGTGGGAAATGGAAGAGAGAGCGATGGCAGGTATCGTGGGGCAGCTTATGAGAGTGAGATGATTATCGTGCGACTTGGTGTGGCAGATCCGGATGGATTTCCTAGGACAACGCAGGTGATGGAGGGGGTGGATTTTGTTGTGAGGCAGTCACTGGACCTTGGTCGCCCCATCGCAGTGAACCTGAGCTTCGGAAATTCCTATGGTTCTCATGATGGGAATGGTCTTTTTGAACGGTACATTGACCGGGTTTCGGAGATTGGGCGAAGTGTGTTTGTGGTCGGGACCGGAAATGAAGGAGATAAGGCCGGACATGTCTGGGGGATTTTAGAAGAGGGAACAGGGCAGGTCATTGAGCTTTCTGTGGCACCTTATGAGACTGGATTCGGAGTACAGCTTTGGAAGAATTATGAGGATGAGTTTGAAATATTGCTGACGAACCCGGCCAGGACCATTACAGAGCGGATCAGCAGCAGGATCGGTCCATATGAAATAGACATGGGTGGTGCAAAAATACTGTTATATTTCGGAGAACCGGGGCCGTTCAATGAAGCGCAGGAAATTTATTTTGACTTTCTGCCGAAAAATAGTTATGTGGAAAGCGGGATCTGGAATTTTACTTTGCGTCCAGTCGAAATCGTCGGAGGCCGCTATGATTTCTGGCTCCCTTCCTCCGGGGCGCTGAACCGGTCCACAAGATTTCTTCGTTCATCACCGGACACAACTCTCACAATTCCATCCACGGCCCTCCGTCCGATATCCGTGGGAGCATACGATGATGCCACCAGATCGTATGCTCCATTTTCCGGCCGCGGAGATACCAGGACCAACAACATCCAGAAACCAGATATCGCTGCACCGGGAGTCGGGATCGTGACAGTACAAAGCGGCGGCGGATATGCTCCGGTCACGGGGACCTCTTTTGCGGCACCGTTGGTCACAGGAGCTGCGGCGCTTTTGATGGAATGGGGGATCATAAAAGGCATGGACCCCTACCTCTATGGTGATAAAGTGAAAGCCTATCTGAGAAAGGGAGCGCGAGAACTTCCCGGAGAGGCAGAATATCCCAATCCTCGTGTCGGTTATGGAGCGCTCTGTGTGGCAGATAGCATTCCGAAGTAGTGAAAAAAGTTTTCTTTTCGACAAAAATATGGTAAAATAGAGTAATTTCTAATGTTCGTGGAGAAAAAAGATGTACCATATTGCGATTGTGGAAGATGAAGCTGCGTTTTCTGACCAGCTGAAAGAGTATTTAAAACAATATGAACAAGAACATAACGTGGCTTTTAAGCTTTCTGTATTTGACGACGGTTCAAAAATACTGGCATCTTATGAGCCTGTTTATGATGTGATCCTTCTGGATATTGAGATGCCTGAGGTGGATGGTATGACGGCAGCCGGCCGGATCCGTGAGATAGATTCCGATGTGGTAATGATGTTTATCACCAACATTGCCTCCTATGCGATCCGCGGATACGAAGTCGGTGCTCTGGATTTTGTAATGAAGCCGATCACGTATTATAGCTTCGCTATGCGGCTCACGAGGGCATTGAAACGTGTGCTCCAGAGAGAGCGCCAGCAGATCCTTCTGACACTGCCTGACGGTGTAAAAAAAGTGGAAATCAACCAGATTTACTTTATCGAAGTCCAGAACAGGATCCTTCACTACCATACCGACGAAGGAGAATTCACCATGCGCGGCACCATGCAGAGCGTAGAAGAAATGTTCGCATCCCATCCGTTCGTGAAGTGCAACCACTGGTACATGGTGAATCTGAGCCATGTGTCGGAAGTGCGGAAAAACACCGTGATCGTAGGCGGTCATGAGCTTGAAATCAGCAGACGGAACCGCACCCCATTCTTAAAAGCGCTGACCGAGTATGTGGGAGGTGTCCGATAATGGGAATCGTCAATTTCTGGATCTGTGAAATCGCATTGATCATAAGCGGATTCATTTATGTATATACGATTGAGGCACGTGTAAAAGCGACAAAACGATTGGTTTTCAATGTTGTGTGCTATGTCATCTTTGTGTATTTTGTCAATCGCCTGCCGATCCAGGAACGGTCCGGATTGGAGTTTGCTATCCGGACAGCCGGAT